>NZ_JBISWJ010000064.1:0-35619 GCF_044462225.1 Kocuria kalidii
GCCGGCCGGCCGAGCAGGACCGTCCGGGGTGTCGGCTACATGGTCTCGGCGGGCGTCATGAGCACGAAGACCTCGCCGTCCGGACCGGCGGCGACAGTCATCCGCCCGTACTCGAAGTCGGAGGGCTCCGAGCTGATCGAGCCCCCGGACCGGCGGACGCGCTCCGCGGCGGCGTCGACGTCCTCGACCTGGAAGGCGACGGACCAGCCGGGCTGGGCGTCCCCGGCATCGGGAGCGGGGCCGCCGATCCCACCGGCGGGCCGGTCGCCTCCTGGCACGGTGAACAGGGCGTAGGGCATGGAGTCGTCGCCGATGTCCTGGTACTCGTAGCCGAACACCGCGGCGTAGAACTCCCGGGCCGCGGCGGGGTCTGCGGTCATGACGTCGCACCAGGCCACGGCACCGGGCTCCTCGACACGGGTGAAGCCGGTGTGCTCGTTCGCCTGCCACATCCCGAAGGCGGCCCCCGTGGGATCGGCCCACATCCCCATGGAGCCGAAGGGACCGACCTCCATGGTCTCGAGCAGCTGCGTGGCTCCGGCGTGTCCGGCCTTGGCGGCGTGGGCGGCGATGTCGTCGGTGGCCAGGTAGACCGACCACACGTGCGGGGCGTCCTCCATGCCCTCCATGGTCGGGGAGAGCCCGGCCACGACGTCGCCGTCGACCAGGGCGTTGCAGTAGCCGCCGTACTCGGGTTGGGACTCGGAGTACGTCCAGCCCAGGACGTCGCGGTAGAAGGTCTGGGTGCGCTCCAGATCGGAGGCCATCAGGTCCACCCAGCAGGGTGTGCCGGCGGGCCAGGAATTCGTGTGCGTGGTCATGACGATCGTCCTTCGCAGAACCGATGGAATAGGTGAGCCGGGAAACCGCACCAGTCGGTGTGACCTCCGACACCATCCATGCTAGGAATCTCCCCGGACGCCGTAAGCGGCCGTTCGTGCGTGCTCGGACGCAGGCCCGTCGTGCCCGGCCGGCGTCGGATCTAAGCTGTCCGCACGAGGAAGGGATGCGCCATGAGGATGATGCTGCTGACGTCCGGCACCCGCGGCGACGTGGAGCCGTTCGCCGCCCTGGCCCGCTGCGCGTCCGGCCACGGGCACGAGGTCCGCCTGGGCGTGCCCGACTCCTCCGGCGTGGACCTCGCCGGACTCGACACCGTGAGCCTCGAGGTGGACTTCCACCGGCTGGTCCAGGCGCACGGGATCTCGCCGTGGACTGCGGTGCGGCACTTCCGCACCGAGGTGGGGCCCGGGATGCGCCGGATGCTGGCCGCCGCCGTGCGGGAGACGCTCGCCTTCGAGCCGGACGTCGTGGTCCATCACCCCAAGGTGCTCACGGCGCCGGTGGTCGCGCAGTCGCTCGGCGTTCCGCACGTAGTGGTGGAATCCGTTCCCTCGGTGACGCCCACCAGCGCGTTTCCCGCGCCGGGCGTGGTGAACCGGGACCTCGGACGGTTCAACCGCGCCACCTACGCGGCGGCGAGGGGCGCCGCCCGGATGTTCCGGCGCGACATCGAGCGGGCGTGCGAGCAGCTGCCCGCGCCGGTTCCCTCCGCGTCCTCGACATCTTCTGTTGCTTCCGCTGCTTCCGCGCCGACGGCTTCCCTGATGCCGATCAGCCCGCAGCTGCTGCCGCGCCCGGCCGACTGGCCGAACACCGTGCGCCTGACCGGGTCCTGGCACACCGACGCTCCGGGGCCCGAGCCCGACCCCGCCGTGCTCGAGTTCCTCCGGGGCGGGCCTTTCCTGGTGGCGACCTTCGGCTCCATGGCGGCCGGTGACCCGCAGGGTCGGGGGAGGGCGGTGCTGGAGAGCGCCCGCGCCCACGGCTTCCGCACCCTGCTGCTCACCGGGTGGGGCGGGCTCGCCCTGCCGGACGACCTCGGGGGCGACGACGTGCTGGCCGTGCCCTCCCTGCCGCTCGACGCGGTGCTGCCCGGTGCGGCGCTCGCCGTCCATCACGGCGGGGCCGGGACCGTGCACGCCGTGGCCCGGGCCGGCGTTCCGCACGTGGTGGTGCCGTTCCTCGCCGACCAGCCGTTCTGGGGTCGGCAGCTCCACGGACTCGGACTCGCGGCCACGCCGATCCCGCAGAAAAAACTGACCGCAGAACGTCTGACCGCCGCCTTTGCGGAGGCCCTGTCCTGCGGTCCGGCGGCCGAGCGGGCAGGGCAGAAGATCCGGCCAGAGCAGGGGCTGCAGACGGCGCTGTCCGTACTCACCGCTCTCTGACTATGGACATGGGCAAGACACTGCCGGTTACCGGATTCTCGTCTTTCTTCTTCGCGATGCGTTGAGAATTCGACATTCAACATCAGGCATTGTCGTTCGTGGACGGGTGTGCCCGAATTGCCCGATGACGTGCTGAAACGAAAGAACGGACATGTCCTCCGTTAGTCTCGGGCTCGTGCAGCGCCCCCGGTTGGGGGACAGTCGATCACCCGGGTGTCCGCTGAAGCGCCCACGGACCGGAGGAAAAGCTCGTGCAGACCGTGCTCGGAACAGCCCCCCTGTGGTGGGTACTGATCACCGGCCTCGCCGGTGTCCTCCTGGGCTGGTTTCTGCCCCGGATCGTGCTGCGGTACAGCCCCGTCGCGGACGAGCCGCTGCCGGCTCCGTCGCGACCGCTGCTGATGGCGGTGACAGCGTTCCTCTTCGCCCTGCTGACGGCGTTCCTCGGCCTGTCGTGGGAACTCCCGGCGTACCTGTTCTTCGCGGGGGTCGCCGTGGTGCTCACGACCATCGACCTGCGCCACCACCTGCTCCCCAACGCCGTGGTGCTGCCGACGCTGGGCATCGGCTTCGTGCTGCTCGCGATGGCCGCCACCGGGGAGAACGCCTGGGGCGCACTGCTGCGGGCTGTGCTGGGTGCGGTCGTGCTGTTCGTCCTCTATCTTGTGCTGGCGCTCATCTCGCCGGCCGGGCTCGGCATGGGCGACGTCAAGCTGGCCGCCGTGCTGGGCCTCTTCCTCGGCTACCAGGGGTGGGGTGCACTGTTCGTGGGAGCGCTCCTGGCGTCGGTTCTCGGGGCGCTGGTCGGACTGGCCGTCCTGGTGTCCCGGCGCGGGGGGATGCGCAGCGACGTGCCGTTCGGGCCGTCGATGCTCACCGGCGCCCTGGTGGCCGTCCTCTGGGGAGAGCTGTTGGCGTGGGAGTACCTGCTTCCGGGTCTCGCCTGACACCGATCGGGGCCAAATCCACCGCCACACGAGCAGATGCAGATGACTTCGGTGCCCCACCAGGCATTACGTCCGTTTTTGACGTGTCCTCAAAGTACATGCATCTGAATGCTTGTGCGTTTGCAATCGCGACCAGTATCTTATGTACAGGTCGGTAGGCAAGTGGCAGTCAGATCCGCAAGACGCGAATGCCAGGGCTCGTTCTCCGACTCATCCCCCTTATTTCTCTCTCATCGTGAGGACACATCATGCTGCCCCTGCTCATCACCCTCCAGTCCTTCTTCGTCGACACCGCCGACCGCCTCAAGGGCGAGCAGAAGGGCGCCACCGCGGTCGAATACGGCCTGCTCGTCGGCCTGATCGCCGTCGTGATCATCGGTGCCGTCACGCTGATCGGCCCTGAGCTGAAGGATATGTTCAACAGCGTCGTCTCGGGCCTTGGCGGTACCCCGGCGACCTGATTTCGGCTGGAGAGGAGCGCCGCGGTGTCCCAGTGGGGATGCCGCGGTGCTTCGCTATCGGGCGTCGGCGCCCCCAAATCCACTGCCCTTTTCACGGCCACAACATGGTCCTCCCACTGCCCAGTTTCTCTGATCGAAGGATGCCACGATGACCGGTTGGCGCTCAGAACGCGGTGCCGCGGCTGTCGAGTTTGCGCTCGTCGTGCCGGTCCTTCTGGCGCTGCTGCTGGGGGTCATCGAATTCGGGCACTACTTCAACGTCCAGATCTCCGCCACCCACGCCGCTCGTGAGGCAGCACGCACCATGTCGATCACCGGCAACTGGACCAAGGCGGAGCAGGCCGGCCGGAACGCATCGCCCACGCTCAAGCCGACCCTGGTGACTCTGACACGTGAACCCTTGACGTGTTCGCCGGGTGCCACCGTCAGCGTGACGGTCACGTACGCGTTCGACTCCTACACCGGAGTCGTGCAGGACAAGGACCTCATCGGAAAGGCGGCCCAGCGATGCGGCGGCTGATCGACCACCTCGAGAGCTTCGGCGCCTCGCGCCGCGCGGACGGCGAACGCGGAGCGGTCGCCGTCCTGACCGCCCTCAGCATGGTCGTGCTGCTCGGCTTCGTAGCACTGGCCGTGGACGTCGGCCTGCTCTACGCCGAACGCGCGGAGCTGCAGTCCGGGGCCGATGCCGCGGCTCTCGCCATTGCCGGCGACTGCGGGCAGGGCGTCAACTGCACCGAGGCGCTCGCCGCGCCCATTGCGCAGCAGTTGGCCGACGAGAACGCCGGTGACGGCAAGGCCGCCGCGTCCGTGCCCGTCTTCGAGGGCAACACGGTGCGCACCACGGTCACCACCCGTGACAAGAGCGGGGCGGGGTCGCTGGCTCTGGCCTTCGCGCCGCTCATCGGAGGAAGTGAGCGGGCGACCGTCTCTGCGACCGCCTCGGCCGCCTGGGGCGCACCGTTGAGCGGAATCGCCATCTGGCCGGTGGCCTTCGCGGAGTGCGAGTTCGACCTCTCCGGAACACCGCAGGCGCTGACCCTCGGCGCCAAGGGTGGCACGCTGTGCTCCACGTACGACTCGAACGGCGACTTGAACCCACCCGGGGGCTTCGGGTGGATCGGTGACGACAAGGACGGCTCCTGCTCGCAGCAGGTGAGCGTGGGCAGTCAGATCCAGTCCACGGGTACCAGCCTGCCTCAGGACTGCAACGCCGCCCTCGCGGAGCAGCTGAAGAATCGCACGATTCTCATCCCTGTCTATGACGACAAGGTCGGACAGGGCAAGAACGGCTACTACGACATCAGTGGGTGGGCGGCCTTCCACATCGAGGGGTACACCTTCACGGGAAACGTCAGCTGGAACCCGGAGAAGGTCACCCAGTCCTGCGGCGGCAGCTGTGACGGCATCTACGGGCGCTTCGTCCGGTTCACCTCCTTCGACGAAGGCTTCACCATCGGTCCGCCCTCGTCCTTCGGCGTCTCCGTCGTCGACCTGCGCGAGTGACTCCCGTGTCCGTCCTGCCGGAAGCGACCTACATGCCACGCCCCCTCAACGCCTCGTTCCGATCGTTCGACCGTCTGGAAGTCTCATCGTGAAGATCCGCATCATCGCCGGCGCGGTGATGGCCATCCTGGCCCTTGCCGGCCTGGCCATCGTCAGCACCTACGTGGCTACCGCCGACGCCCGTGCCCTGGCGAGCCAGGAGCCGCGCGAGGTCTACCTCGTGACCGCTCCCATCCTCGAGGGCACTCCCGTGGAGGAGTTCGGCGAGTCCGTCACGCTGCACACCGTGCCGGCCGCGATCGTGCCGGAGGGTGCCGTCACCGCACTCGGGGACCACTCCGGCGCGGTCGCCGGGGTCGATTTGCAGCCCGGTGAGCAGCTGCTCACCTCCCGGCTCGTGGACCCCCAGGCCCTCGAGGAGCCGGGCACCGTCCCGGTTCCTCGAGGGCTCCAGGAGGTCACCATCCAGCTCGACGCTCCCCGAGTGGTCGGAGGGCAGCTGGCCGCCGGGGACACGGTCGGCTTCTTCGTCTCCTTCGAAGGAGACGAAGGGCGGGAGTCGAAGACGGCGAAGGACCTGCACAAGGTCCTGGTCACCTCCGTGCAGGGTACGCCGAGCACCACCGCGCCGGCCGAAGGGGCGGAGACCCCCGACAATGCGGCGCCGGCTGTGCCCGAAGGGTCGATGCTCGTCACCTTCGCCGTGAACGCCGACACCGCCGAGAAGATCGTCTACGCCTCCGAGTTCGGACGCATCTGGCTCTCCCTGGAGCCGGAGGACGCCGAGGAGAACGACAACGGCGCCACGCGGGGTGACTTCGAGTGAGTCGCATCCTGCTGTTCACCGGCGACCCCGAGTACGACGTCCGGTTCCGCCAGGCCGTCCGCGGCCGACTGCCCGGCGAGGTGCAGACCGTTCTCGACGACGCCCTGCCGGCCACTCCGGACCAGCTGCTGGGCCGCTCGGTGGGGGAGATGCCCACCGTGGTCGTGTTCGGTCCCGGCCTGGACCTCTACGCGGCGATGCGCCTGGCGGGCGTCTTCGACATCCAGCGCCCCGAGGTCTCCCTGGTGCTGGTCGTGCCGTCCGACATGTCCCTCGCGGTGGCGGCGCTACGCGCCGGGTTCCGCGACGTCCTCGACCTGGACGCCGCTCCAGACGGCATCCTGGGCGTGCTCAGCCGCGTGTGTGACACCGCGGAGTCCCGCAGGCGGGCTCTGCCGCAGGGCTCCGTCTCCGGCGGAGGCAACTACGTCCCGTCCGCACCGCGGGACGACAGCCGCGTCATCGTCGTCACCTCGCCCAAGGGCGGGGTCGGGAAGACCACCATCGCCACCAACCTGGCCGTAGGCCTGGGTGCTATTGCCCCGATGAACACGGTGATCGTGGACCTGGACGTCCAGTTCGGCGACGTCGCGGCGGCACTGCGCCTGGCACCGGACCACTCGCTCACGGATGCCGTCACCGGCCCGGCCGTCGACGACGCACTGGTGCTCAAGACGTTCCTCACCGTGCACCCCGCCTCGATCTACGCCCTGTGCACACCTGCCAATCCGGCCGAGGGCGACCTGATCGGTGCCACGCAGATCACCCACCTGCTCGACCAGCTCTCGGGGCAGTTCCAGTACGTCGTCGTCGACACCGCCCCGGGGATGGACGAGCACGCGCTGGCCGCCCTCGAAGCCGCCACCGACGCCGTCTTCGTGACCGGACTGGACGTCCCCGGCGTCCGCGGGCTCCGCAAGGAGCTGGACCTGCTCGGGGAGCTGTCCCTGGTTCCCGAGCACGTCACGGTCGTCGTCAACGCCGCGGATCGCAACACCGGGCTGTCCGTCCAGGACGTCGAAGCCACGATCAAGGCTCCGGTCGACGTGGTGATCCCGCGCTCCCGGATGGCGGCCTACGCCACCAACCGGGGTGAGCCCCTGCTGCAGCACGCGCCGAAGGACAAGGCGGCACGACAGCTGCACACCCTCGTGGCATCGTTCGCCCCCGACCCCCCCACCGCCCGACGCGGCATTCACCGGAAGGCCTTGGTCCGATGATGAAACTCGCAGAACGACTCGCCGCGGCTCGCGGCGAAATCCTCCCCCCGCCGGCCGAGCACTTCGACGCGGGCGACCCCGTTCCGCCGTCTGCCGACCTGGAGCCCCCGGACGGCTCCGTAGACGTGCCCTTCGACGAAGAGGGCGGAACGTCGGACGACACCGTCGACGCCACCGACTCTCCCGACCTCGACTCACTGGTCTTCGTCGCCCCCGAACCGGCGGTACCGGCCGATCCCACGCCGCGGGCCCCGGTGGGGAAGTTCGACGCCCTGGCCGGACTCAAGCAACGCGTGAAGCAGGAGCTGCTGGACCGCATCGGCTCCCGCCAGTCCGACTCGAGCCTCTCCGACACCCAGATCAAGGAGTTCGCCACCAAGGAGCTCACCCGCATCGTCGCCGAGGAGAAGGTGCCGATGTCCTCCGAGGAGCGGATCCGGCTGATCCGTTCGGTGAGCGACGACGTGCTCGGCTACGGTCCGCTCCAGGTGCTGCTGGACGACGACACGGTCACCGAGATCATGGTCAACGGCCCCGACCAGATCTTCGTGGAGCAGAAGGGCAAGGTCACGCTCGCGGACGCGACCTTCGGCTCCGAGCAGGACCTGCGCCACGTCATCGAGAAGATCGTCACCCAGGTGGGGCGGCGCATCGACGAGTCCTCGCCCCTGGTCGACGCCCGCCTCCCCGACGGCTCGCGCGTCAACGCGGTCATTCCGCCACTGGCGGTGAAGGGCTCCTCGCTGACCATCCGGAAGTTCGCCAAGGACCCGCTGACCATCGAGGACCTCATCCGCTTCGGCTCTGTGTCCCCGCAGATGGCCGATCTTCTGCGGGCCTGCGTGGAGGCTCACCTCAACATCCTGGTGGCCGGCGGCACGGGCACGGGGAAGACCACGATGCTCAACGTCGTCTCCTCCTTCATTCCGCAGGGTGAGCGGATCGTGACCATCGAGGACGCCGTAGAGCTGCAGCTGCAGCAGGAGCACGTGGTCCAACTCGAGTCCCGTCCCGCCAACATCGAGGGCAAGGGGGAGATCTCCATCCGGGACCTCCTGAAGAACTCCCTCCGCATGCGGCCCGACCGCATCGTCGTCGGGGAGTGCCGTGGTGGTGAGGCCCTGGACATGCTCCAGGCCATGAACACCGGCCACGACGGGTCGCTCTCGACGATCCATGCCAACTCCCCCCGCGACACCATCTCCCGGCTGGAGACCCTGGTCATGATGGCCGGCATGGACCTGCCGCAGCGGGCGATCCGCGAACAGATCGCCTCGGCCATCCACGTGGTCGTCCAGCTGTCCCGCCTGCGGGACGGCACCCGCCGCGTCACCCACATCACCGAGATCCAGGGCATGGAGGGTGAGACCGTGACCCTGCAGGACGCCTTCCTCTTCGACTGGGACGCGGGAGTGGACCCCCGTACCGGACGGTTCCGGGGTACTACACGGTCCACCGGGGTGCGGCCGCGGTTCGTGGACAAGTTCGAGGACTACGGCATCAAGCTCCATCCCTCCGTCTTCGACCCGGGGAAGCGCTGATGTCCTCACTTTTGATCGGGATGGGACTGCTCGTCCTGGCCGGTCTGCTCGGGCTGTTCGTCGTCTTCCGCTCCCGCACGCCCCGCCTGCCGATGGACCGGAGACGCCTTCCGCGCACGGCGCAGGAGCACAGCCCGTCCCAACTGTCACGGCTCAGCGGTGTCACCACCGAGGCGATCGGCGAGTTCCTGGAACGGCGCGGATGGACCCGGCAAGTGGCTGCGGCACTCGAGAACGCGGGCATCAAATCGTCACCGGCCGACTTCCTCGTGCTCGTGGCCGTGGGCGCACTCGTGGCCGCGGCCGTGGGCACCGTCGTGGGCGGTGGCCTGCTGGGGCTGCTGTTCTTCCTCGCTGCGCCGATGGTCGCCAAGGTCGCGGTCGGTATCCTCACCGGCCGGCGCAAGCGCATCTTCGCCGACCAGCTGGACAATACACTCCAGCTGTTCTCCGGATCCCTGCGGGCCGGGCATTCTCTGCTGCGCGCGGTCGACGCCGTGGCGAAGGAATCTGAGGCGCCCACCGCCGAGGAGCTCACCCGGGTGGTCAACGAGACCCGTCTCGGCATGGACCTCGATGACTCCCTGAACCAGGCGGCGAAGCGGATGGAGTCCCAGGACTTCTCCTGGGTGGCGCAGGCCATCGGCATCCACCGGGAGGTCGGCGGTGACCTCGCCGAAGTGCTCGACCGCGTGGCCGGAACTATCCGTGAGCGCAACCAGATCCGTCGGCAGGTCCAGACGCTGTCGGCCGAGGGGAAGATGTCCGCCTACATCCTCATGGCCCTGCCGGTGCTGATCGCCGGCGTCCTTGCCCTGCTCTCACCCGAGTACATTTCCCAGTTCCTCACTAGCGGCTTCTTCGGTTACGCGATGATCGCTGCCGCCCTGCTGATGTTCGCCATCGGCGGGTTCTGGATGTCGCGCATCGTCAAGATCCAGTTCTGAGTTCCGCCACCCCGTTTCCCCGAAGGGCGCCCCCATGTCGTCGATATCCCCCGTGCTCGGCCTTCTGCTCCTGACCGGTGCCGCGGCTCTGGCCATCTGGCTTGCCGTCGGTGTCCGGTGGGGCGGCGACCGGCTGGTGCGCCTGAATCTGAGGATCGGCCTCGGTGCCAGTAAAGCGGAGACAGTCCGCGACGCCCCGGACTTCGGCTGGGCCCGCCGACTCACCACCGGGAACGGACGGGACCGGCTCGAAGGGCTGTACTCGAAGGCGGGCCGGCCCGCCGACTGGCCGGTGGCCCGGCTCATGGGGTACAAGGTCTACGCGCTGGCCGGGGCCGCGCTTTTCGGCGTGCTGCTCCTGCTGCTGTCGAACGGCAACGGCATGATCGTCCTGATGATGGCGGTTGTGGTGCCCGTGGCCTACTTCGTGCCGGAGCTCCTTCTGTACTCCCACGGGATCGAACGGCAGAAGGCGATCGGCCTGGAACTGGCCGACACCCTGGACCAGATGATGATCGCGGTCGAGGCCGGGCTGGGTTTCGAATCCGCCATGGCCCGGGCCGGGCACAACGGCAAAGGGCCCCTCGCGGAGGAGCTGGTGCGCACGCTGCAGGAGATGCGGGTGGGCATTCCGCGTCGTGACGCCTACCTGGCGCTGGAGAAGCGCACCGACGTCCCGGATCTGCGCACGTTCACCCGGGCGGTGATCCAGGCGGACGCCTATGGCATTTCCATCTCCACGGTGCTGCGGACGCAAGCGAACGAGATGCGCATCAAGCGCCGCCAGCGGGCGGAAGAGTCCGCTCAGAAGATCCCCACGAAGATTCTATTTCCGTTGATGCTGTTCATACTCCCGGTGCTGTTCCTCACAGTGCTCGGGCCCACGGTTCTTACCATTCTGAAGATGTAACCCGATGCCGCTCAAGAACACTGCGAACCCTTCGACGCCCGTTCCCGGACGTACTGTGCTCTCGGTCCTTCTTGCCCTCGTCTCGCTGGTGGCAGCTGGCCTGCTCGTTCAGCAGTGGCTGGGCGGCGCCGTCGTCGTCTTCGGTGGGGTCGTGCAACACAACGATCCGGCGTCGGTGAAGGCCCCTGGGCCATTGAGTGCTTTGTCGCTTGCACCAGGCGATGCCCGTGCCGCGGGCGACCCCGGCGCACACTCCGCGGTGCGGGGCCCGGAGACCTGCGGGGACCTGTCCGCCCGGGCTCGGGTCTGCTCCCCGTCGCTCGGCATCGACGCAGCACTCGAGTCCGTCGGGGCGGACGCGGCCGGTAACATGGCGGTGCCCACGCACGAGGACCGGGCGGCGATCGGCTGGTACTCGGCCTCCGCCCCGGTCGGCGGGCCGCAGGGCAACGCGGTGCTGGCCGGCCACGTGGACTACCCCTACGACGCCCCGGCTCTGGCCACGCTGTACACGGCACAGCCGGGACAGCAGCTGTGGGTCTCGGACGGCGCAGGGGGAGTGCACTCCTACACCGTGACCACCGTGCGGGAGCCGACGCCGCGGGACGCGCCGCCGCGGGAGATCTTCGAGCTGACCGGGGACCCCGGGCTGTCCCTGGTCACCTGCTCCGGCGACTACGTCCAGCCGGACGGCTCGCCCTCGTGGTCGTACACCAACAACCTCATCGTCGACCTGGCCCTCGATCCCGGGACCGCTCCCGTCCCGTGAAGCCACCCTGACCCTCGTGCACTTCGAGGGGCCCCCGGCGTCGCACAGCGTCTTCCGGGGACACGATCCCCTCCATGCGATTACATTAGTAAAGATCGGTCCGCCGCCCACCGGCAGGCCGATCCCCAGACGATCCCCCCAGGAGTCCCCCGATGTCCTCCCCCCTCCCTGTTCGCCGCGCGCAGCTCCTCGCGGTGGCGGCTCTCGCCGGCACCACCACGGTGACCGGTGCGCTGGTCGGCGCGTCCCCGGCCGTGGCCGTGCCGGTCGCGATCGCGGAGCGACTGAGCGAGAACCCCGAGGGCACCCCGGGCACCGGCGCGGACTCCTTGTTCACTCCGGTGACGCTCACGAACAACGACACCGCCTACGGCATCCACGAGGAGCAGCCGCTGGCCCCGGTCGGGGAACTCGTGCTCGACGACGAGGGCTACGCGGTGGCCGAGCCCTTCGACGACCCGGCGACCGGGTGGGAGGACGTGGTCGGCGAGAAGGTCGGCGACGCCCCGGTCTACTGGGAGCCGGAGGAGGCCGCGCAGGCCGGGTACATCCTCTCCGTGTTCGGCCCCACCGAGGACCCGGACGAAGCGCTGGCCGTCCACTGGGCCGTGCGTTCCCTGTCCACCGCGGAGGCTCCGCAGCCGGCAGGACTCGAGCCGTGGCATCTGGACCGGGCCGAGTTCATGCTCCAGGACGCGCGCCACAACGTCCCTGCCCTCGTTCCCCAGGAGAGCTACCGGATCTCCGTGTCCTTCGAGCCGGACGGCCGGCCCGACACCCTGCTCGTCCGGACACCCGAGGCCTACTACGGCACCACCGTGACCCTGTCGGGGCCGGTCACCTTCGCGGACGGGACGAGGACACGGACCTTCACCGGCGGGGACCGCGACAAGCTCCTGGAGCTGGCCGTGCCCGCGGGGGTCACCGAGGGCGAGCTCACCGCCGACCTGACGGCGACCATGCCCTCGACCGAGCTCACCGTCCTCGCCGACGAGCAGTACCGCGATCTGCTCATCGCGGGGCAGCAGCGCACGGTCAGCTGGGGCGCGAGCGCCGGTTTCGAGATCGACGACCCGGAAGACGGGGCCTCCGACGACGGGAGCACGACCCCCGACGACGACGGGGCCGGCGACCCGCCGGCCGACCACGACGACGCCGCCGGCCACGGCACGGACAACGACACCGACAGCGCCCCTGGCAACGCCACCGACAGCGCCACGGACGCAGAGCACGGCGGCGACTTCGGCGCCGGCACGGGCTCGGAGAACCCCGGCGGAGGCGCCGTGGCGATCCCCGGGGACCCGGTCCGGGACCAGGGCGCCGGTGTCCTCGAGATCGTGGACGACGTCCCGGCGGAGCAGGACTTTTCGGCGACGCTCGAGGCCTTCGTCCTGTTCGAGGAGCAGACCAGCACCTCCACGGAGGTCGTCACGGAGACCACCACGGCGGCCGGGGGGGCCGGGGAGGCCTGGGGCGCTGTGTACGCGGACCCCGCCATGGCGAACACCGGTATGGGCGCTGCCCCGGACGCGAGCGGACGCGGCGCGACCACCGCGGTCCTCCTCGCCGTGGTCGCCGCCGGCGCCGGTCTCGGCGCATGGATGCTGCGGCGCCGCGCGTCCGCAGCCCCGGAACGGTCCGCCTGATGTCCATCCGTGTCCCAGCTGTCCGGGAGATCCCGATGACCCGCACCACCCGAACCGTCGTCGGCGCGTCCCTCGCGCTCGCGGTCCTCACCGGCTGCGGCGGCGCCTCGGCCGAGGCGCGGGGCTCGTACGACTACGAGCCCCTGCCGCCGCTCAGCACGGCGACGCCCACCACGAGCCCGGCGCCGCAGCCCACGTCCAAGCCGGCGCCGACGTCCTCTCCCACGTCGTCGGCCGAGGGCTCCTCCGACGAGGCCCCGGCAGCCGGCGAGGCGGCACCGGTCGGCGGCACGGCCGGCGCAGGCATCCCCGGACAGGGATCCGCCCTCGCGCCGGCGCCCGTCGCCGTCGCGCCGGCGCCCGCCCCCTTGGCACCGGTGCCCGCCCCCGTCCCCGGGCCGGTCGGAGGCGGCACCCCGGTGCAGATGACGGAGCGGACGTCGACCAGCACCACCACGACCACGTCGACGACGCTCGAGGCCGGCCTGATGATCGTCGTCACCTGTGACGGGCTGTGCGTGCTGGGCGATCTCTCCTCGCCGGAGCTGGCCGGGCAGAACGGGCCGCTCTCCCCGGATCTTCTGCGGCAGGCGCTCGAGGAGGAGCTGAACCGGCAGGACGGCGAGCAGCAACGGCTGACCGACGAGCTGGTCGAGCAGTTCCTGCGGGGCGAGTGGGCCCTGGCCGACCGGGACCTCGAGGGCGGGGACGAGAAGCTGGTCTTCTCCTCGGCCCGGACGTAGGTCCGCGGCCGCAGGGCCCCGGTCGGTGAACGGCCCCTGTCGGCTCTCGGCCCCTGCGCGGGACCGTTCCGCGACGGCGGTCAGCCGGCGCGGATCCCCGGTCGGATCCCGGTTCCCGAGCTCACGCGGGGACGGCCGCCCAGTGCACGGCGAAGCACGCCGTGGCGGCCATCGAGTACAGCCAGACCGAGGCCTCGCGGGTCCACGGCACCTTCCGGGTCAGGGCGGAGCTGGCGACGGCGGCGACGACCAGGCCGACGCCCAGCCACAGCGACCACTGCGTGAAGAGCTGGAGAACGGCGCCCAGCACGCCGGTGCCGGCGTCGTCGAGGACGCGGACGATGTCGAGATTCATGAGAACTCCCCCCGGAGCGAACGTGACCGGGCGCCCCCGAGGCGCCCGTGACAGAAGGGGTGCGGCTCCGGAGGCAGGGGAGTGATGGATCAGCCGGTCCCCGCGCCGCCGGGCAGCCACGCCCTTCACCACGGAGCATAATTCATGATTTTGCGTCTTTGTGGGTGGAGGTCGTCGCTTCTTGCGGGGACAGAGGGAGTAGTCCGATGTCGTGGCACGCAGAAGGCCCCGGACCGAGTCGGTCCGGGGCCTTGCCGATGTCCTGGGACATCAGGTGGTCGGGATGACAGGATTTGAACCTGCGACCTCGTCGTCCCGAACGACGCGCGCTACCAAGCTGCGCCACATCCCGCGAAGCGACCGGCCTCGGCCGGACACAACTGCTCCATCATAGCCATCCGGCTGCGTGCGTGGGAAATCGGCGGCGGCACCCAGGGCGGGAGCCTCGCCGGAAGCCCCGCCGCGTCGCCCCGGTGACGGCGGACCGGGACGCCCGGGTGGCGCTCAGCGTGCGTTGCTAACGTGACCGGATCGTTTTCCGACCACGAACTCGCCTGCTGCCCGGGCAGGCGCCTGCGGAGGTTCTGATGGCCACGATCCGGCACCACAGCACCCTGGAGCGGCAGCATGACCACTGAGGTCGATCCTCCCGGCGCCGACCCCGACCGCGTGCGCCTGTACGGCGTGCACACCACTCCGGACGGGTACGCGCTGCGCGACTTCCTGTCCCGGAGCACCGTCGCGTTCGAGTGGATCGATCTCTCGCACGACGACCAGGCCCGCCGGGACTCCGGTGTCGACGGCCTCGACGATCCCCGCCTGCCCGTCTGCGTCCTCGCGGACGGGACCCGGCTCGAGCGGGCGACCGTACAGAGCGTCGCGAAGCACCTCGACCTGCTCACCACCGCGCGCTCCCGGGAGTACGACCTCTCGATCTACGGAGCCGGCCCGGCGGGCCTCAGCGCCGCGGTGGCCGCCGCCTCCGAGGGGCTGCGCACGGTCGTGGTCGAGCGCGAGGCCGTCGGCGGCCAGGCCGGCGCCAGCTCGCTCATCGAGAACTTCCCCGGCTTCCCCGGCGGGATCAGCGGCGCGGATCTTGCCGAGCGTGCCCGCCAGCAGGCCGCGTCCTTCGGCGCCGAGATCCTGCTCGTCCGCGAGGGCGTCGAGGCGGAGTTCCACGACGGCCGCATCGACGTCCGGCTCGCGGACGGCGGCCGGGTGCGCGCCCGGGCCAACCTGTGCGCCACCGGGGTGGAGTACCGCCGCCTGGGCATCGCCGGGGAGGAGCGCTACCTGGGAGCGGGTCTCTACTACGGCGCGGCGCTGTCCGAGGCGGCCCTGTGCGCGGACGAGCACGTCTACGTGGTGGGCGGGGGGAACTCCGCGGGCCAGGCCGCGCGGCACCTGGCCGCGTACGCCGCCCACGTCACCCTCCTGGTCCGCGGTGAGCGCCCGGCCGCGTCCATGTCCGAGTACCTGCTCTCCCGGCTCCGGGCGACCCCCAACGTCACCATTGCCACCCGCCGGCAGGTCGTGGGGCTCTCCGGTGCGGCCTGCCTGGAGCGGATCGTCGTGCGCGACGGTTCCACCGGCCGGGAGCGGACCGAGCCCACGGGCCGGATGTTCGTGCTCATCGGCGGGGAGCCCAACACCGAGTGGGCCCGTGACCTCGGGATCATCCGCGACCCCGGCGGGTATCTCGTCACCGGGCCCGACCTGCTGGACGCCGGGCGCCCGCCGGCGGTCTGGGACCTCGACCGTGATCCGTTCTATCTCGAGACCAGCATCCCCGGTTCGTTCGCCGCCGGCGACGTCCGCCACGGATCCGTGAAGCGGGTGGCCTCCGCCGTCGGGGAAGGCAGCATGGCCATCCAGTTCGTGCACCGCCACCTGGAGTCGCTGTGACGCACCCCGGTCGAGCCCTCGGCGGCCAACGGACGGCCCCGACACCCCAGGGCGCTGTCATCCCGCCCCCGACAGCTCGCGCCGCGGGCCGGGCCATGCGCTCTGCCACAATCCGCACGGTCATTGTGTCGCTGACCGGAAGCTGAAAATCTGTGCATATCGCTCCATCAGCTCGATGAAGTCCTGTCCTGGTCGAGCCCCCGATCGGCCCCTGCCTCGGGAGGAACCATGCGCCACCGCACCCATCATCCCTGGCCCGTGACCTCCGCAGCCGCGCTCACGGCAGTGCGCTCCGATGCCGTGAGCAGCACTGCGAAGCCGACCGTGCCGGAGTGGTCGCGGTGAGCGCGGCGGCCGTTCCTCCGGAGCAGGTGCTGGAGCACCTCGAGGTATTCCAAGCCATCGCGAACGCCAACAGCGGCAACCGTGCCTCGGGCACGTCCGGCTACCGGGCCAGCGTCGACTACGTGCTCGGCAGGCTGCGGGCCGCCGGCTACGCCCCGTGGGTCCAGGACTTCTCCTTCCCCTTCTTTCTGGAGCTCAGCCCGGCCACGGTTAGCGCAGGCGGCACGCAGCTCCCCGCGGAGGACGTTGCGGTCATGTCCTACTCCGGCTCCGGCACCGTGACCGCTCCGGTGCAGGCCGTGGGCACGACGGGGGAGCCGGGCGCCGGCACCAGCGGGTGCGAGGCCGAGGACTTCGACGGGTTCCGGACCGGCAACGTGGCCCTGCTCCGGCGAGGCACGTGCGCCTTCGCGGTGAAGGCCGCGAACGCGCAGGCCGCCGGGGCGTCCGCCGTCCTGATCGTCAACACGGGCCTGCCCGGGCAGGAGGGCGTCCTCGCCGGCACCCTCGGCGGACCGGGTGCGGTGACCATCCCCGTGGTCGGCCTCAGCTACGCGGCCGGCACGGCGCTGCTGGGCGGGGGCGAGGTCACCGTCACCACCGAGACCATCTCCGAGAGCCGAGAGACCACCAACGTCCTGGTCGAGACCGGCACGGGCGACCCGGAGCGCACGGTCATGGTGGGCGCGCACCTGGACAGCGTGCCGGAGGGACCCGGGATCAACGACAACGCCTCCGGCTCCGCGGGCATCCTCGCCATCGCCGAGGCGCTCGCGGGGACGCCGACCGAGAACAACGTCCGCTTCGCATGGTGGGGTGCGGAGGAGCTGGGGCTCCGCGGATCCCAGCACTACGTCGACGATCTCAAGGCCAATGATCCTGCGGCGCTGGAGGCCATCGCGCTGTACCTCAACTTCGACATGATCGCGTCCCCGAACCACGGCCGCTTCGTCTACGACGGCGACGCGTCGGCGTTCGGCCCGGAGGACGGCTCGGTGCCCGCCCCGGCAGGGTCGGCCGCGATCGAGGCGGCCTTCCACGAGCACTTCGGCTCCGTGGGACTGGCCTCGGGCGAGACCGAGTTCAGCGGCCGCAGCGACTACGGGCCGTTCATCGCGGAAGGCGTGCCCGCCGGCGGGCTGTTCACCGGCGCCGAGGGGATCAAGACGGTGGAGCAGGCCGCACTGTTCGGCGGACGGGCCGGCGTCGGCTACGACTTCTGCTACCACGGGTCCTGCGACGACCTCAGCAACGTCGACGTCCGGGCGCTGGACGAGATGACCGACGCGGCCTCCGCCGTGGTCCTGCGCTTCGCCAACTCCACCTTGGACCTCGAGGAGGACGGCCGGCAGCTGCGCAGCGTCGTGGCGCCCGTTCCGGCCGCGACCGTCGACCAGGGGCACGGCCCGAGCAACGCCGCCGAGGAGAAACAGGTGTCGTGAGCGGGCGGCGGCTCCGGCCCCCGTGCCGGAGCCGCACACCTCCGCACGGACCTGGTCGCCGTGGGGCGATCGGCGCGGCCACCGCCCTCGTGCCGCGCCGGAGCCGGCGGCGATTGAGCGGATCCCCTCGACGGTGCGAAGCTGGGACCCATGACCTCCACCGGATCCGAGAAGTCCTCCGCCGACACCCGCCGCACCCGCCGCGGTGTCCTGTTCGACGTCGACGGCACCCTCATCGACTCGAGCTACCTGCACACCGTCGCCTGGTGGCACGCCTTCAACCAGGCCGGCCACGACGTCCCCATGCACCGCATCCACCGGCTCATCGGCATGGGTTCGGAGCAGCTGATCGACGAGCTGCTGCCCGCCGACCGGGACAAGGACGCGGACGCCGCCATCGGGGACGCCCACGGGGCCCTGTTCTCCGTGCACTGGCCCGGGCTCACGCCCACCCGGGGTGCCGCGGAGCTGCTGCGCCGCTGCGCCGACGCGGGCCTCGTGGTGGTGCTGGCGTCGTCGTCGAACGCCACCGAGGTGGCCGCGATGCGGGAGACCCTCGGCTCCGACGACCTGCTGACGGCGGTCACCACCGCCACGGACGCCGAGCAGAGCAAGCCCGCCCCGGACATCTTCGCCGCGGCCCTGGAGGCCGGGGACCTGCGCCCGGAGGACGCGATCGTGGTGGGGGACGCCCGCTGGGACGTCGAGTCCGCGTGGAAGCTGGGGCTCGACGCCGTGTGCCTGACGAGTGGGGGGATCAGCGGGGCGGAGCTGCGCGAGGCCGGGGCCGTGGCCGTCTACGCGGACCCGCAGGCCCTGCTGGACGACTTCGAGAACAGCCCCCTGGGCCGGCTCGCCGCGGACGGCTGAGCCGGCCCGGAGCCGGAGACCGGCTCAGAGGCGGACGACGATCTTGCCGGTGTTCGCCCCGGCGAGCAGGTCGATGAACGCCTGCGGGGCGTCGTCGAGCCCCTCGCGCACGGTCTCGTCCCACTCGATCTCGCCGTCCGCCAGCCAGCCGGCCATCTTCTCGCGGAACTCCGGCCCCAGGTCCTGGTGGCCGCTGACGAGGAAGCCGTGCAGGCTCAGCTCCTTGCCGATCGCCAGCGCCAGGTTGCGCGGCGCCGCCGGCGGCTCGGTCGCGTTGTACTGCGAGATCGCCCCGCACAGGCACACGCGGCCGTGGGGGTTCAGCGAGGAGATCGCGGCCTCCAGGTGCTCGCCGCCCACGTTGTCGAAGTACACGTCGATCCCCTCGGGGGCCGCCCGCCGCAGCTGGGGGAGCACCGGGCCGTCGTGGTAGTCGAAGGCGGCGTCGAAGCCGAGCTCCAGCAGGCGGGCGACCTTCTCCGGGGACCCGGCGCTGCCCACGACGCGGGCGGCGCCGCTGAGCCGCGCGATCTGCCCCACGAGCGAGCCCACGGCCCCGGCGGCGCCCGAGACGAAGACCGTGTCCCCGGGCCGGAAGCGCGCCGCCGCCATGAGACCGGCGTACGCGGTGAGCCCCGGCATGCCGAGCACCCCCAGGTAGGCGGACTCCGGGGCCCGCGCGGGATCCACCACGGTGGCCGAGGCGGCGTCGATCAGCGCGTGCTCGCGCCAGCCGGCCCCGTGCAGCACGGTGGCGCCCACCGGCAGCCCGGGAGCGGACGAGGCGACGACCTCGCCCACCGCGCCGCCGTCGAGCGGCTGGTCCACCTGGAACGGCGGGACGTAGGACTTCACGTCGTTCATCCGCCCGCGCATGTACGGGTCCACGGACATCCAATGGTTGGCGACCACGACCTGTCCGGGGCCGGGCTCGGGCAGCTCGGTCTCCTCGAGCCGGAAGTTCTCGGGTGTGGGGGCGCCCTGTGGGCGGGACGCCAGGACGATCCGGCGGGTGCGGGTGGGGTGGCTCATGCGGTGCTCCAAGTCGGTGGGTGGTGCGGGGGTGTCCGGGACGTCAGTCCTCGACGACGTCCACGCGGACGTCGATGTTGCCGCGGGTGGCGTTCGAGTACGGGCAGACCTCGTGGGCCTTGTCGGCCAGGGACTGCGCGGTGGCCCGGTCGAGGTCCGGGACCACGACCTCCAGGACGACCTCGAGACCGAAGCCGCCCGCGCCGTTGCCGCCGATGCCCACGCGGGCGCCGACGCTGGAGTCGCCGAGTGCGAGCTTCTCCTGCCGGGCCACCATCTGCAGGGCGGAGTGGAAGCACGCGGCGTAGCCGGCGGCGAAGAGCTGCTCGGGGTTGGTGCCGTCGCCAGAGCCGCCCATCTCCTGCGGGACGGCCAGTCCCAGGTCGATCCGGCCGTCGGTGGTGCGGGCGCGGCCGTTGCGGCCGGAGCCGGTGGCGAGGGCCTCGGCGGTGTAGACGGTCTCCATGGGTCTCACTCCTGGGTCGTGGTGTCGGTGGTGGTGTCGGTCGTGGTGGTGCTCGTGACGCCCTCGTCGGCGGGGGCGCCGATCCTCCGGGCCAGCCGGTGCAGGGTCTGCATCTCGGCGGCGGTCAGTCCCGAGGCCTCCAGGACGCGCCGCTGCACGGCCGGGGCGCGCTCGCGCAGCCGGTCGCCGGCCTCCGTGAGGTGCACGGTGACCCGCCGCTCGTCGCCGTGGCCCCGGCGGCGCTCCAGCAGCCCGCCGGTCTCCATCCGCCTGAGCAGGGGGGAGAGCGTGCCGCTGTCCAGGCGCAGGCGGGAGCCGAGCGCCGACACCGTCGGTCCGTCCTCCTCCCACAGCGCGAGCAGGGCGAGGTACTGCGGATAGGTCAGGCCGAGCTCCGCGAGGGGCTCGCGGTAGGCCGCCGTGGTGGCGCGGGAGGCGGCGTAGAGCGCGAAGCACAGCTGCGCGTCGAGCCGGAGGTCTGCGTCCATGCCCTCATCCTGGCACGCCGATCAGTTGTGCGCAACTCAGTTGTACACAACTAAAACGCCGGACGTTCAGCGGGTCGCTTCCTCCAGGTGCTCGAGCACGTGCCGGTACGGGTGGCCCGTGGCCTCCGTCATGCCCTGCTCGCAGGTGCGGTTCAGCGACGCGTAGGCGTCGAAGCGGCGCTCGTTGACCTCCCGGGCCTCCGCCGCGGTGGCCGAGGCCGTGAGCTCGGGGTGCAGCATGCCGCGGTCCCCGGCGTAGGCGCAGCAGCCCCAGGCCGCCGGCACCACGACGTCGTCGCTGACCGCGCGGGCGATCGTCTCGAGGGCGCCCGTGATCCCCAGGTGCACGCCCGAGCAGGTGGGATGCAGCGCCATCGACCCGATCGGCCGGCGCACGGTCAGCCGCCCCAGCACGCGGTCGGCCACGAACTCGACCGAGTCCACGAACCGCAGTGCGTGGTACGCGCTGGAGGCCGCCGCCAGGTCCGACATGGTCTCCAGGCCCTCGGTGCAGGACGCGGCGTCGCAGACGACCGGCAGCTCGCCCTGCCGGGTCGCCTCCCACAGGGCCGCGAGCGTGCGCTCGGACATCGTCGCGTACCCGGTGGGCAGGCCCTTCGACTTCCAGGGCGTGCCGCAGCACAGGCCGCCGATGCCCTCGGGGACGGTGACGGGCACCCCGGCGCGGTCGCACAGCGCCAAGAAGGACTCGGAGGCGGTCAGGCCCCGGCCGTCCCCGGGGCGCGCGGCCGTGCCGAACATGGAGTTGATGCACGCGGGAAAGAACACGGCCTCCGCGGCCGCGTCACGCCGCCGGGGCCGGGGCGGACCGCCCGCGGGCAGCGCGTCCTTGTACTGCGGGACGTGCTCGGCGCCCAGGACCGCCCGGGCCGCTGCGGTCGCCGCGCCCGGCAGGGCGGCGGGCAGGGCCTTCGCTGCGGTGAGGCCCAGGCCGGCCCCCGTCGTCGTCGCCCCCCACGCCTTCGCGGCGGCGCCCCAGCCGGCGTCCGCGACCCGGTGGTGGTCCTCGGCGCGCAACCGGCGCACGAGGTCTCCGGTGTTGATGAGCACCGGGCAGGCCGTCACGCACATCCCGTCCACGGCGCACGTCTGCAGGCCCTCGTAGTCGTACTCGGCGCGGAGCCGGGCCGCGAGCGGCGCATCCCCGCGCTCCTCGGCGGCCGCGATCTCCCGGCGGCCCACGATCCGCTGCCGGGGCGTGAGGGTGAGGTCCTGGGACGGGCACACCGGCTCGCAGTAGCCGCACTCCACGCAGCGGTCCACCTCCTCCTCGACCGTGGGCGCCGTCTTGAGGTCCCGCACGTACACCGTGGGGTCCTCGTTGAGCAGCACGCCCGGGTTCAGCAGCCCACCCGGGTCGACGAGCCGCTTGAGCGCCACCATGACGTCGTAGAGCTCGTCGCCGTACTGCCGGCGCACGAACGGGGCCATGTTGCGGCCCGTGCCGTGCTCGGCCTTGAGGGAGCCGTGGTGGTCGAGGACCAGGGCGACCATGTCCTCGGTGAAGCGCTCGTAGCGGGCCAGCAGGTCCGGGCGGTCGAACTGCTCGTTGAGCATGAAGTGGACGTTGCCGTCCTTGGCGTGCCCGAAGATCACGGAGTCCCGGTAGCCGTGGGCGTCGAAGAGCGCGGTGAGCTGCTCGCACGTCTCGCCGAGCTCCGCGACGGGGACGACGACGTCCTCGAGCAGCGCGTTGGACCCGCTCGGCCTGGCCCCCGCCACGGTGGTGTAGAGACCCTTGCGCACGGTCCACAGCGCGGCGCGGGCTCCGGGGTCGTCCGTCAGGGCGGCGGGCGCGGCCAGGTCCAGGGTCCGGAACAGCTCGGAGGCCCCCGCGGAGAGCTCCCGCTCCTCCTCGAGGGTCCGGCCCTGGTACTCGACGAGCAGCGCCGCGTGCTCGCGGACGTCGACGTCCAGGATCTGCGCCGGGGCCAGGCCCGTGCGCTGGGAGACCCGCAGGGACGTGGCGTCGAGCAGCTCGACCGTGGCCGAGCGGGCGGCGACCAGCGCGGGGACGGTCCGGGTGGCCGCGGCCAGGTCCGGGAACACCAGCAGCCCGGTGGAGACGAACGGGAGGATCTCCACCGTCCGGAAGACCGCCTCCGCCACGAAGCCCAGGGTGCCCTCGCTGCCGATCAGCAGGTGCTCCAGGATCCGGGCCGGCTCGTCGTGGTCCAGGAAGGAGTTGAGGCCGTAGCCCATGGTGTTCTTCATCGCGAACTGCTGCTCGATCGTGCGCACCGACCCCGGGTCGCCGCGCACCCGGTCCCGCAGCCGCAGCAGGCCCTCGTGCAGGGCCGGCTCGAGCTCCCGCAGCCGCCGGTCGGCGTCCGGCGCCGCGGTGTCCACCTGCGTCCCGGAGGGCAGCACGAACACCATGGACTCGAGCGTGCGGTAGGTGTTGGTCTCCGTGCCGCACGCCATGCCGGAGGAGTTGTTCGCCACCACGCCGCCGATCGTGCACGCCGCCTCGCTCGCGGGGTCCGGGCCCAGCTTGTGCCCGTACGGCGCCAGCCGCGCGTTGACCTGCCGCACCGTGGCCCCCGGCTGGACCCGGACCCGCCGACCGCCGTCCAGCACCTGCACGTCCCGGAAGTTGCGGCGGACGTCCACCAGCACCTGGTCCGTGACGGCCTGCCCGGACAGCGACGTCCCGCCGGCGCGGAAGGTCAGGCCCAGCCCGTGCCGCGCCACGGCGCGGAAGAGGTTGCCCATGTCCGCGGACGAGCGCGGGCGCACCACGGCGGCGGGCTGCAGCAGGTAGTGGGAGGCGTCGTGGGCCAGGGCGCGGTGCTCGAGCTCGGAGGTCACCACCGCGTCGTGGCCGCACCACGTCCGGAGGTCCTCCAGCAGGGCGCCGGGATCGGGGGAGCGGCGGGCGGCGGGGGCGGTCATGGGGTCTCCTCCCGGGAGTCGGGGCGACCGGTGTGGTCCGTGCCACATCCTAGGCCGACAGGGCGGGGGCCGCGCGCCCGTCGCCCCCCGGTCCGTGCGGGGGAGTTGTGGGCGGGGCCGTTTTGCGGGAAGCTCGGGCCACGGGCTCCCGGGCCCGCGAGCCGAGCCTCTGGAGGAGACCACCATGGACCCCATCTGCCCGTCCTGCGGCGGACCCCTGCGCCAGATCCCCGAGGACCAGTGGCCCGAGGGCGGGCCGGTGCCCGAGGGCACGGAGGAGATGTACCTCTGCGAGAAGACCAACCACCGGATCATCGTGGCGGTCCCCGAGATCTCCGCGTGAACGACCCGGGGCCCGCCGTCCGCCGGGTCGTGGTGGTGCACGGCTACGACGCCGCCCCCGACCAGCACTGGTTCCCCTGGCTGCGGGAGCGGCTCACCGCCGACGGCGTCCGGACGGACGTCGTGGAGCTGCCGGAGCCGTCCTTCCCGGAGGCCGGCGCGTGGCGGGCCGCGGTGGCGCGGGCGGTCGGCGAGCCGGACCGGCACACCCACCTGGTGGCGCACAGCCTGGGCTGCGTGACCCTCCTGCGCCACCTCGCCGGTCTGCCGCAGCCCTGGACGCTGGGCGGGCTGGTGCTCGTGGCGGGCTTCACGGGGCCGCTCGGGAGCGTGCCGCTCCTCGACGGGTTCCTCGCCGAGGACGTGGACGTCTCCGCGGTGCGCGCCAACGCCCGGCGCCGGCTGGTGCTGCGCTCGGACGACGACCCGACCGTGCCGGCCGCCGCCACCGAGGCGCTCGCCGAGCGCCTCGGCGCGCCGGTGCAGGTGGTGCCCGGGGCCGGGCACTTCTGCGGCTCCGACGGCGTCACACGACTGCCCGCCGTGCTCGACGCCCTCGTCCCGCGCTGAGCGCGGCCGGAGGGCCCGCTCCCTCTGCCGGGCAGGACTCGCTCCACGGGAATTATAAGCGTACTGTTAATTGCGTCGGCATCTGCGGTGCACCGCGCCGCACCGGGCACCACCCCGGCCCCGTCGGCCCGCCGTCGAGGCGCTGACCGTTCGTCCGGGGGTGCACCACCACCCGGCCCCTGCAGCCACGCCGAGCAGGTCAGACGTCCGCAACGAACTTCGCCGCGCGTCCTCCGACCGACCGCGGAACACCCTGACCGAGGAGTCACCATGTCCAACAGCATCCCGGCCGACCGCACCACGGCCCCCGCCACCACCACGGGCCCCGCCGCGTCCTCCACCCCCGACACGTCCCCGAGCCACTCCTACGAGTCCTCCAAGCCGCCCTGGAAGGAGACCGCCCTGGGCGACGACCGGTCCGACCACCCCCGCAACATCTCCTGGGGTGCGGTCATCGCGGGCGTGGTGACGTTCCTGGCCCTGACCATCCTGCTGTCGCTGATCACCGCGGCCCTGGGCCTGGGCATGGCCGACCTCAACTCGGCCAACCCCGGGGAGGGGGTCGGCATCGCCACCGGCATCTCCTCGATCGTGACCCTGGTGATCGCCCTGGCCGCCGGCGGCTACGTCGCCGGAGCGCTGGCTGCCCGTGGGGGCCTGATCCACGGGTTCCTCACCTGGGCCACCTCGTTGCTGGCCGCCGTGGTGCTGGCCGGCCTCCTGGTCGGCAACATCCTCGGTGCAGCCGGCAACGTGCTCGGCTCCGCGGCCTCCTCGGTGACCAGCGGCGTGGCGCAGAACCCCGACCAGGCGGCCTCCGCCGTCCCGGACGTGAACGCGCAAGAGGCGCAGGAGGAGGCCGGCCAGGCGGTGCAGGAGGCCACTCCCGAGGCCGCGCAGGCCGCGGACACCGCCTCCTCCGGCGCCGTCTGGACCTTCGTGGGCCTGCTGCTCGGCGCGATCGTGGCGTCGCTGACCGGCCTGTTCGGTGCTCGCTCGGTGACCCGCAGCCGCACGGAGGAGCACGACGTCCGCTCCGCCCGTAGCTGATCCGGCGCCTGCGCCGCGGTGGGCCTCCCGGCTGACCGCAGCGCGGCACGACACAGGGCTCCCGCTCCGTACCCCGGAGCGGGAGCCCTGTGTTCGTGTGCCCTCGGGTGCCGCCCGGAATCCCCTGACCTCGGACGAGGGCTCGGGGCGCGCCCCTAGTCGGTGAGCGTCAAGAGCACGGCCTCCGGCGGGCAGAACAGCCGGATGGGCGCGAAGCGCGAGGTGCCCAGGCCCGCCGAGACGTTGACCGGCACGCCGCCCTGGGTGATCAGCCCCTGGCAGCGCTCGGGCTCGAGGTCGCAGTTGCTGACCAGCGCCCTGCCGCCCGGCAGGCAGACCTGCCCGCCGTGGGTGTGGCCCGCCAGCACCAGCTGCGCGCCGTCCGCGGCGAACCGGTCCAGGGTCCGCAGATAGGGGGCGTGGGCCACCCCGAGGCGCAGGTCCGCCGTCGCCGGGTCGCCGAAGCCCGGGTGCCGGTCGTAGCCCAGGTGCGGGTCGTCCACCCCGGAGAGGTCCAGGGTCAGGCCGGCGACCTCCATCCGGGCGGCACGGTTGATCAGCGGTGTCCAGCCGGCGGCGTCGAACGCCTCGTGCATGGCCCGGGTGGGCAGCCGGGGGGCCGCGTCCCGGCCCTCCCCGGAGGTGTCCCGCCAGAGGTAGCGGAACGGGTTCTTGGGCCGCGGCGCGAAGTAGCAGTTGGACCCCGGGACGTAGGCGCCGGGGAAGCGGAGCAGCGGCTCCAGGATCTCGAGCAGCCACGGCAGCGCCTCGGGGTGGGAGAGGTTGTCCCCGGTGTCCACCACGAGGTCCGGCTCCAGGGCCGCGAGCGAGTGCACGAACTCCCGCACCGCGCGCTGGCCCGGCCACACGTGCAGGTCCGACAGGTGCAGGATCCGCAGCGGCGCGCTGCCCGGGGGGAGCAGCCGGAGCCGCTCCGTGCGCAGCTGGAAGCGGCGGCGTTCGACGACGACGCCCCACGCCGCGAGGCCCGCCGCCGCTCCGGCGCCGGCGGCCGTGACGGCGGCCGCGGTCCGCAGCACGGGCGCGGCGGCGTCCCGGGCGGTGTGCAGGAGGTCCATCCCGGCGCCGGGCTCAGCCGGGCCGCGAGGAGCCGTTGCGGCCCTCGAGCACGCGCTCGGAGGGCTCCTCGAACTCGCCCGTGTCGTAGTCGGGGGCCACCTCGCGCATGAACCGCTGCCACTGGCCGCCGGCGTAGGTGGAACCGTCCACCCAGTCGTCGCCCTGGGTGCGCTCGCCGCCGATGGACAGCCCGTTCAGGGACCGGGAGCCGAACTCGTAGTTGCCGACCCACGACGCGGTGGACAGGCCCTCGGTGTAGCCGACCATCCAGGTCTGGGTCGAGTTGTCCGTGGTGCCCGTCTTGGCCGCGGACGCGCCCGGCAGGCCGATCTCCCGCTGCCAGCCCGAACCGCGGATCAGGGTCTGGTTGAGGGCGTAGTTCACGCCGTCGGCCACGTCCTCGCTGATGACCCGCTCGCAGGACGTCCCGGGGATGTCGTACTCCTTCCCGGTGTAGTCCACGACCCGCTCGAGGGCGCGCGGCTCGCACATCTCCCCGCGGTTGGCGAACGCGGAGTAGGCGCGGGCCATGGTCATGGGCGAGATGTCCACGGAGCCGCCCAGCAGGGCCGACAGGACCGTGGTGTCCACGGGCTCGCCGTTCTTGCCGTTGACGATGCCCAGCGACTCGGAGATGTCCCCGATGTCGCACAGGTCGAGATCCTCCGCCATCGCGTAGATCGCGGTGTTGATCGAGTTGTACAGGCCGAAGTCGGCCTCCATCTCCCGGGTGTAGCCGGACTCGGCGTTCTCGATCTCGAAGCCCTCGCCGTCGCTGCCGGGCTCGATCTTGTACCCGCGGTCGAGGCAGGACGCGTCCCACCGGTAGTCGGCCGGCCAGCTGGTCCGGCTGGCGTCGATCGTGTCCTCCGCGCCGTTGCCGTCCTCGATCCAGGCGGCGTACGTCAGCGGCTTGTACGTCGAGCCGACCTGGAAGCCGCCGGCCCCGCCCATCCACGAGTCCACGTTGAAGTTGTACGTGGTGTTGGAGGTGCCCTCGGCCGTGGAGTAGTAGGTGTTCTGCGCCATCGCCACGATGTCCCCGTTGGTGGGCTCGAGGGACACGAGCGCGGTCGAGACGTTGTCCGGGTTCTCGTCCCGCGGCTGGGTCTCGTTGACCGACTCCTCGGCCGCGCGCTGGGCGTCGACGTCGAGGGTGGTGGTGATGGTGAGCCCGCCGAGCTGCAGCGTCTTGAGCCTCTCCTCGGGCGTCTCGCCGAACGCCGAGTCCTGGAGGATGGAGTTCTCCACGTAGTCGCAGAAGTAGGGGGCGATCTCGGCCGCCGAGCAGCCGGAGTTCGTCGGGTTCACGTCCAGCTCGATGGGCTCGGACGCCGCGGCCGCGTGCTCCTCCTCGGTGATGGCCCCGGTGGTGAGCATCGTGTCCAGCACGATGTTGCGCCGCTCGGTGGCCGCCTCCGGGTTCGCCGCGGGGTCGTAGTAGTTGGGGGACTGCACCATCCCGGCCAGCACCGCGGACTGGGAGATGCTCAGCTCGGCGGCGGGGATGCCCCAGTAGTACTGGGCGGCGGCCTCCACGCCGTAGTTCTGCCCGCCGAAGAGCACCATGTTGAGGTAGCCCTCCAGGATCTCGTCCTTGCTCAGCTCCTGCTCCATGGACAGGGCGAGCTTGATCTCCTTGATCTTGTCCGCGTAGCCCTTGTCCGCGCCGATGGTGGTGGCCTCCTCGCCGGACCGCACCTGGGAGTCGATGAGCAGGTTGTTCACGTACTGCTGCGTGATCGTCGACGCGCCCTGGCGGGCGTCCGGGCGGATGATGTTGTTGCCCATGGCACGGATGATGCCGCCGAGGTCCACGCCGCCGTGCTCGTAGAAGTCGCGGTCCTCGATGGCGAGGATCGCCGCCTCCATGTGGGGGGACATCTCGTCGAGGGACACGGGGGTGCGGTTCTGCGCGTAGAACGAGGCGATCTCGGTCCCGTCCCGGGCCACCACCGTGGACGCGCGCGACATCGGACCGGCCTCCATCTGGGCCGGGAGGTCCTTGAACCACGCGATGGAGGCGTTGGCGGCGAGGCCCGTGGCGGCTGCGGGGGGGACCAGGAGACCGGCGGCCACGATGCCGGCAACGAGGCTCGTGGCGATGAACGCCACGACGTTGCCCAGGGCCGACGGTGCCTGCGCGGCAGGGTACTTGCGGGAAGCCATTCGGACAGTCTACAAGCGCGAACCCTGCGGAAGCCTGAGTGCGGCCCGTCACGGCGGAGCGCGTCCCGCCGTTCGTCGCTACGCTGGGGCCATGACTACCTGGGAATACGCCACCGTGCCGCTGATGATCCACGCGACCAAGCAGATCCTCGACAACTGGGGCGACGACGGGTGGGAGCTCGTCACCGTGCTGCCCGGATCCACCCCCGCCGACGTCCCGGCCGGCAACATGACCGCCCCCGTCCAGACCAACCCCATCGCCTACTTCAAGCGCCCCAAGGGCTGACGCCCGCACACCACGCCCCGAGAACCCGGAGGACCTCCATGAGCAACGGATCCGTCGTCGAAACCCGCATCGCCGAGCTCGGCCTCGCGCTCCCGGCCGTCGCCGCCCCCGTGGCCGCCTACGTGCCCGCCGTCGTCACCGGCTCCTGGGTGCACACCTCGGGGCAGCTGCCCTTCGTGGACGGGCAGCTGCCCGCCACCGGCAAGGTGTCCGCGTCCGGGACGGCCGGAACCGTCTCCCCGGAGGACGCCCACGAGCTCGCGGCCCGAGCCGCCCTCAACGCCGTGGCCGCCGTCAAGGAGGCCGTCGGCGACCTGGACCGGGTGGTGCGCGTGGTCAAGGTCGTGGGCTTCGTCGCCTCCGACCCGGACTTCACCGGCCAGCCCGGCGTGGTCAACGGCGCGTCCGAGCTGCTGGGCCGCATCTTCGGCGACGCCGGGGTGCACGCCCGCTCCGCGGTGGGCGTCGCGGTCCTGCCGCTCGACTCGCCGGTCGAGGTGGAGCTCGTTGCCGAGTTCCACTGAGCCTCCGGCCGCCGCACCGCGGCCGCCCCGCCGTCCGGCGGTGCGGTACTTCGAGATCCCCGAGCGCCAGCGCGGAGCCGCGCAGGCGTGGCTCGAGCGGGGCGCCGGCATCCCGGGCAGCTCGCCCACGCCCGCGGCCGCGGTGGTGTTCGTGCGGGACGGCGACCACGGCGTCGAGACCTACCTCAGCTACCGGCCCGGCAACTCCCCGCTCGGCACCGTCGGCTT
Source organism: Kocuria kalidii (assembly GCF_044462225.1). NCBI lineage: Bacteria > Bacillati > Actinomycetota > Actinomycetes > Micrococcales > Micrococcaceae > Kocuria > Kocuria kalidii. The sequence goes on from NZ_JBISWJ010000064.1 coordinate 29,816, forward strand.
CCCCGGCGGCACCCTCGAGGCCCACGACGACGAACCCCTCGACTGGGCCGGTCCCAGTCCGGCGGAGTGGGCGCGCAAGCTCGGCACCGAGGGCAACCTCGGCCGGGCGCGGCGCGCCGTCGTCGCGGCCGTGCGCGAGGCGTTCGAGGAGACCGGCGTCCTGCTGGCCGGGGCGGACGCCATGAGCACCGTCGAGTCCGTCGAGGGCGCCGAGTGGATGAGCTCCCGGGAGGCGCTCGCCGTCGGGGACGTGTCCCTCGCGCAGGTCCTGGGCCGCCGCCGCCTCGCCCTGCGCTCCGACCTGCTCAAGCCGCTCGCGCACTGGGTCACCTCGGACTTCGCCCACCGCCGCTACGACATCCACTACTTCACCGCGGTGGTCCCCGACGGGCAGGTCGCCTCCGTGCTGGAGTCGAAGGGGAGCTGGGGACGGTGGGTGGACGCCGCGCAGGCCGTCGCCGATCCGGCGGGCAGCTGGCTCGGGGACCTCGTGGGGAAGGAGGACACCGTGGGCCGCACGATCGACGACCTCTCCTCTCCCGGCGTCCAGTGCATGCTCGAGTCGGTCGCCGAGTGCTCGTCGGCGATCACCTTCCTCGCCAAGAAGCGTGCCGTCGTGGCCCGCAACCCGGTGCTCGAGGTGCACGAGGGCCGGCCCCTGCTGCGCCTCGATCTCACCTGACCCCCGGGCACGACCCGGCCCACGGCGTCCGCCGGCCCCGGCGCGGCACGACGACGGCCCGGTCACCCGCGAGGGCGACCGGGCCGTTCGCGGCGCTCCGGGATCAGCGGCTGCGCTGCTTGAGGCGCTGCAGGTCCAGGATCACCACGGCGCGGGCCTCGAGCCGGATCCAGCCGCGCTGGACGAACTCCGCCAGGGCCTTGTTCACCGTCTCGCGGGAGGCGCCGACCAGCTGCGCCAGCTCCTCCTGGGTCAGCTCGTGCGCCACCAGGATGCCGTCCGTGGCGGGCCGGCCGAACCGGTCGGCGAGGTCCAGGAGCGCCTTGGCGACGCGGCCGGGCACGTCGGAGAAGACCAGGTCGGCCAGGCTCTCGTTGGTGCGCCGCAGCCGGCGGGCCAGGGCCTGCAGCAGCTGCGCGGAGACGTCGGGGGAGCGCTCGATGACCTTCTTGAGGTTCTCGTGCTTGAGCCCGGCCAGGCGCGTCTCGGACACGGCGGTCGCGGACGTGGACCGCGGGCTCGGGTCGAACAGCGCCATTTCGCCGAACAGCTCGCCCGGGCCCATGATCGCCACGAGGCTCTCGCGGCCGTCCGGGGCGGTGCGGCCGAGCTTGATCTTGCCCGAGATGATGAAGTAGAGCTGGTCGCCCGGATCGCCCTCGTGGAAGAGCGTGGAGCCGCGCGAGAGGTCGACCTCGGTGAGCTCCTCGGTGAGGGCGGCGAACGCCTGGTCGTCCAGGGACGCGAACAGGGGAGCGCGGCGGAGGACGTCGATATCCATGGTTCTCCTCAGGGTTTCGCCGCCGTCGGGCCGTGGCCCGCGGCGGCCGATGTGAGCGGGAGCCGCCCGCACCAGTGTGTGAGCGACCTAACGTACCTGACGTTCACTGTAGTGTCTCCGCCGCGCGATTCCCAAGGACGGGTGTGGCGGGCCCCGGGGCGGCGCCGGGGGCCACGGCAGTGGGAACGGCGGAGGCAACGACAGAGGCAACGACAGAGGGACCGGAAGAGGGGCGACGGGGGCGCTCCACGGATCTCCCAGCCGCGCTCCCTATGCTGGTGGCTCGCTCCCCGGCCGCCGGCCCCACAGAACTCGCAGAGGAACCCGATGTCTCCGTCCTTCAACCTGCTCGACGCCCTGCTGGTCGTGGTGCTGCTGGGCTACCTCTTCTACGGGTTCAGCCGGGGCTTCTTCAACTCCCTGTTCTCGCTGGCCGGGCTCGTGGTCGGCGGCGTGGCGGCGTTCTCGACCGCGCCGTGGGTCAGCGCGCAGGTGGACCCCCAGTACCGGGTGGGCGCCGTGCTCGCCACGGTGCTCGTCCTCCTCATCGCGGGCCAGATGCTCGGCGGACTCGTGGGCCGGGCCCTGTCCGCGGTGACCGAGCGGATGCGCCTGGGGGCGCTCAACCGGATCGCCGGGGCCGCCCTGGACGTCGCCGTCGCCGCGCTCGTGCTCTCGCTGCTCGGCTCGCTCGTCGGCCAGCTGGGCATCCCGGCCGTGTCCCAGCAGGTGGCGTCCTCCGCCGTGCTGCGCACGATCGACGAGCACACCCCCGGACCGGTGCGCGAGGCGGTGACCGAGGCGAGGGAGGCCGTGGGCGGGGCCACCGGAATGCCGCAGCTGGACGCCCTCCTGTTCCCCGCCCAGGAGGCCCCGGCCGAGGGCGCCGACACGCCGGCGCTGCAGCAGGCCGGGCGGTCCGTGGTGCAGGTCTACGGGACGGCGGCGGAGTGCCGCCAGAACCAGACGGGCTCGGGCTTCGTGACCGGCGCCGGCCAAGTGGTGACCAACGCCCACGTGGTCGCCGGGGTGGGCGAGCCCGTGGTGCAGACCCGCGACGGACAGGTGCACTCCGCCGACGTGGTCCACTACGACCCGGCCACGGACCTCGCCGTCCTCTCCGCGCCCTCCCTGCCCCTGGACGCCCTGGCGCTCGGGGAGGACCCGGCGTCCGGGGACCCGGTCACGTTCATGGGCTACCCGCTGGGCGGGCCGTTCGCCGCCGGGCCCGCCACCGTGCAGGGCACCGCACTCGCGCCCGTGCCGGGGACGGGCCGAACCATGGAGATCATCCAGCTGGCCGGGGAGGTCCAGCAGGGCAACTCCGGCGGACCGCTGCTGGCCCAGGACGGCTCCGTCGTCGGGGTGGTCTTCGCCAAGGCTCTCGAGGGCCAGGTCGGCTACGCCCTCACCCTGGACGAGCTGCGCGGTGCGCTGGACACCACCGCCGGCAGCACCCGCGCCGTGGGCTCCGGCGTCTGCGCGGCCTGAGGGGCTATCCCGCCAGGGTCCGCAGGAGGTGCTCGACCGCCAGCTCGTAGCCGAAGGCGCCCGCACCCGCGATGACCGCGTCGGCCTGCAGGGAGACGTAGGACGTGTGCCGGAACGCCTCGCGCCGGTGCACATTGGACAGGTGCACCTCGACCACGGGCAGCTCCGCCGCCTCGAGCGCGTCGTGGATCGCGATCGAGTAGTGGGTGAGCGCGGCGGGGTTGATGATGATCGCCGCGCCCTCCGTGCGGGCCTCCTGGATCCTGTCCACCACGTCGCCCTCGTGGTTGGACTGGTGGAACTCGACGTCCCACCCGCCCGCGGCCGCCCGGGCGCGCACCGCCTTCTCGATGTCCGCGAGCGTCGTGGTGCCGTACACCTCCGGGCGCCGGGTGCCGAGCAGGTTGAGGTTGGGTCCGTTGAGGACGTAGATCGGTCTGCGCTGGGTGGTCATGGCCGCATCCTCTCATCCGGGCTCCCACCGGGACAGGCCGGTGCCGTGGCGGGCCGCCACGGGCGGGCCGCTGCGGGGCGGACCGGTGCGACAGGCCGGTGCCGGGGCGGGCCGGTCCGGCACCGGACCGGACGCCGCAGCGCCCCCNCCCCTCGCGCGGCAGGTGCGAGGGGGCGCTGCGGGGACGGGGCGGACTACTTGGCGAGCGAGTCCACGATCTGCTGCATCACCGTCTGGTCCGCGAGGGTCGAGACGTCGCCGACCTCCCGGTCCTCCGCCACGTCCTTGAGCAGCCGGCGCATGATCTTCCCGGAACGGGTCTTGGGCAGCTCGGGGACGATCAGCACCTTCTTGGGCTTGGCGATCGGGGAGATCTCCTTGCCCACGTGGGAGCGCATCTCCTCGGCCAGCTCCGCCTTGTCCCGGCCCTCGGCGTCGGCCTGGTCGGAGAGGATGACGAAGGCGATGACGGCCTGGCCGGTGGTCTCGTCCGTGGCGCCCACGACCGCGGCCTCCGCGACCGACGGGTGGGAGACGAGGGCGGACTCGATCTCCGGGGTGGAGAGGCGGTGGCCGGAGACGTTCATGACGTCGTCGACGCGGCCCAGGATCCAGACGTCCCCGTCGGCGTCGCGCTTGGCGCCGTCGCCGGCGAAGTACATCTCGCCGAAGCGGGACCAGTAGGTGTCCACGTAGCGGTCGTCGTCGCCCCAGATGGTGCGCAGCATCGCGGGCCACGGCTCGCGCAGCACGAGGAAGCCCGAGGTCTCGTTCGGCACGGACTGACCGTTGTCGTCCACGACGTCGACCTTGATGCCGGGCATCGGCACCTGCGCCGAGCCGGGCTTGGCGACCGTCACGCCGGGCAGCTGGGAGATCATGATGGCGCCGGTCTCCGTCTGCCACCACGTGTCGACGATCGGGCAGCGGCCGCCGCCGATGACCCGGTGGAACCACGTCCACGCCTCGGGGTTGATGGCCTCGCCCACGGTGCCGAGCACCCGCAGGGACGAGAGGTCGTACTCCGCCGGGATGTCCTCGCCCCACTTCATCATGGTGCGGATCGCGGTGGGGGAGGTGTACATGATGGTCACCCCGTACTTCTGCACGATCTCCCAGAAGCGGCCGCGGTGCGGGGAGTCCGGGGTCCCCTCGTAGATCACCTGGGTGGAGCCGTTGACCAGGGGCGCGTAGGCGACGTAGGAGTGCCCGGTGACCCACCCGACGTCGGCGGTGCACCAGTAGACGTCCGACTCCGGCTTGAGGTCGAAGACGTTCTTGTGGGTGAACGCCCCCTGGGTGAGGTAGCCGCCCGTGGTGTGCATGATGCCCTTGGGCTTGCCGGTGGTCCCCGAGGTGTAGAGGACGAACAGCGGGTCCTCGGCGTTCTGCTCGGACGGGGTGTGCTCCGCGGAGGCCGCTTCCACGGCATCGTGCCACCACACGTCGCGGCCCTCGGTCATCTCGATGTCGGCCTCGTTGCGGCGGACCACGAGCACGTGCTCCACGGTGGAGCCGCCGCGGGAGAGGGCGTCGTCGACGGCCGGCTTGAGCATGGAGGGCTTGCCGCGGCGGAAGGTCCCGTCCGCGGTGACCACGAGCTTCGCCTCGCCGTCCTCCACGCGGGAGCGGAGGGCGTCCGCGGAGAAGCCGCCGAAGACCACCGAGTGGATCGCGCCGATCCGGGCGCAGGCCAGCATCGCGATGACCGCCTCGGCGATCATCGGCAGGTAGAGGGCCACGCGGTCGCCCTTGGTCACGCCGAGGCTCTCCATCGCGTTGGCGGCCCGGGAGACCTCGTCCTTGAGCTGGGCGTAGGTGATGCTGCGGCTGTCGCCGGGCTCGCCCTCGAAGTGGATGGCCACCCGGTCGCCGTTGCCGGCCTCCACGTGCCGGTCCACGGCGTTGTAGCAGGCGTTGAGGGTGCCGTCCTGGAACCACTTGGCGAACGGGGGGTTGGACCAGTCGAGGACCTCGGTGAACTCCTTGTCCCACGTCAGCAGCTCACGGGCCTGGCGGGCCCAGAAGTCCGTGCCCTCCTCCTCCGCCTGCTGGTAGAGCTCGGCGGTGGCGTTGGCCTGGGCCGCGAACTCGGGACTCGGGGCGAAGGCGTTGTTCTCGGCGGACGTGGTCTCTGAAGCCATGTGGTCTTCCCTTCTCGTGGCACACCGCGCACGGGCCCCCGGCGGCACCGGACGCCCGTGGCACAGCTCACATAGTGTCTTTTTCACCCTAGACGATCGGTGCACCCGGTTCCACAGGGGCCACGCCGCGCCCGGGCGCGGCGGCCGTGCCGGGGCGGACGTCCCGCGGCGCCCCCCTAGAATCGGGGCATGGTCGTCCCCGCCGTGCCCCGCCCGCCCGCCCACCTGCGCGCCGTGGACCCCGCGAAGGCG
>NZ_JBISWJ010000065.1:0-21784 GCF_044462225.1 Kocuria kalidii
GCCGCGCGGCGCCGGCGGACCGGGGCCCCGGAGTCCCCGCTGTCCCGCAAGCGGCGGGCCCGGCGGATCAACGCGGTCCTCGGGGAGGCGTACCCGTACGCGGTGGCCGAGCTGGACTTCCGCTCCCCCTGGGAGCTGCTCGTGGCCACGGTGCTGTCCGCGCAGACCACCGACGTGCGGGTGAACGCCACCACGCCCCGCCTGTTCGAGGCCTGCCCGACGCCGCGGGCGCTCGCCGAGGCGGAGGAGGCCGAGATCCAGGAGATCATCCGCCCGCTCGGCTTCTACCGCGCCAAGACCCGGGCGATCCGGACGCTGGCGCAGCGGATCGTGGACGACTTCGACGGCGCGGTGCCCGGGCGGCTGGAGGACCTCGTCACCCTGCCCGGCGTGGGCCGCAAGACCGCGAACGTGGTGCTGGGCAACGCCTTCGGGATCCCCGGGATCACGGTGGACACGCACTTCGGCCGGCTCGCCCGCCGCTTCGGCTGGACGGACGAGGAGGACCCGGTCAAGGTCGAGCGGGACGTCGCCGCCCTGTTCGAGCCCCGCGACTGGACCGACCTGTCCCAGCGGCTCGTCTACCACGGGCGGCGCATCTGCCACTCCCGGCGCCCCGCGTGCGGGGTGTGCCCCGTCGCGGACCTGTGCCCGTCCTACGGCGAGGGGCCCACGGACGCCGCCGAGGCGGCGTCGCTGCTCAAGTACGAGTTCGCCCCGGGGCGCGAGGAGCTGCTGGAGCAGTTCCTCGCCGGCCGGACCCGGGCCGAGCTGCAGGCCGGCGGATGGCCCCTGAGCTCGTGAGCGGCACCGGCTCCCGAGGGGGACGGCCCACGGGCGACGCCTACGAGGACCTGCTGCGGGTGGCCCGCAACGGCCGGCGGCTGCGGATGGAGGACCGCGAACCGTGGCGGATCGGGCAGATCGACGAGGACTACCGGCGCTCGGCCGTGCTCATCCTCTTCGGGGTGCTCGACGACCTGCCCGCGCGCGCTCCCGAGCACGCCGAGGGGGTGGGCCGGGACCTCGACGTCCTGCTCGTCCAGCGCGCCGCGACCCTGCGCTCCCACCCCGGCCAGGTCGCCTTCCCGGGCGGTCGGCTGGACCCCGAGGACGGGGACCTGCACGAGGTGCTGTCCGTGCCCGGGGGAGCGGTCAGCGCCGCCCACGTGCGCGCCGCCGTCCGCGAGGCCGAGGAGGAGACCGGCCTGGACCCGCGCGGCGTGGAGGTGCTCGGCGCCCTCGCCCCCGTCCCGCTGCCCGTCTCCAACCACCTCGTCACCCCGGTGCTGGGCTGGTGGCGGGACGTCTCCGCGGTCGACGTCGTGGACCACGCGGAGTCCTCGCTCGTCTTCCGCGTCCCGGTGCTCGACCTCGTCGAGCCCGCCAACCGGCACTGCGCGACCCTCACGCGCGGCCGGCAGACCTACCGCTCGCCCGCCTTCACCGTCCCCGTGGCCGGCACGACGTCCACCGTGACCGTGTGGGGGTTCACCGGTGTGCTCCTGGACCGGTTGCTCACGGCGCTCGGCTGGGCCGTCCCGTGGGACACCGGCAGGGTCCTGCCCGCTCCGCTCCAGCACGGTCCCTGAGCCGCATGACGCCCGGGGCGCAACATTGCCGGCGCGGAGGGAAGCCACCTTACGATGCCAGGGTCCCCCCTGCCCACGACCCTCGAGGAGGCTCACGGTGGCCTCGCCCCGACCCGGCGCCGACCGGCCACGGCTCGCCGAGCAGCTCAGCGCCGCGCGCCGCCGCCGCGGCCTGTCGGTGCGCGCGCTCGCGGCCTCCTGCCACCTCCCCGCCAGCACCATCCAGGGCTGGCTCAGCGGGGCGCACCTGCCGGGGCCGGCCCTGCGCGAGGAGTTCACGGCCCTCCTGGAGGCCCTCGGGCTGACCGACGAGCGCCCGGCGGAGCAGTGGTGGGCGGACGTCCACCGCTCGCGCACCCCCGTCCAGCCGGCCACCACCCCGTACGTGGGCCTGCGCGCCTACCGTCCCGAGGACGAGGGGCACTTCTTCGGCCGGACCGCCGAGGTGACCGTGCTCGGCGAGCGGGTCGCGCAGCTCGCGGGCGCCGGCGGCCCCCGCATCCTGGCCGTGGTCGGGGCCTCGGGGGCGGGGAAGTCCTCGCTGCTGGGCGCGGGGCTGCTCGGACGGCTGCGGGCGGAGGGCCAGCCCCTGCACGGCTGGACCGCCCAGGGCACGACCCCCGGACTCGACCCGCGGCGCCGGCTCGAGGAGGCCGTCGGGGCCGATCCGGACCTGCTCGTGGTCGACCAGCTCGAGGAGCTCTGGACGGACCCCCGGGACGCCGAGGAGCCGGGACGGTTCCTCGACCGGCTCGCCGCGACGAGCCGGGACCGGGTCGTCGTCGTCGGTCTGCGTGCGGACTTCTTCGGCACCGCGAGCCGGCACGCCGAGCTGCGCGCCGCCCTGGAGCGGCCGGTGCTGCTCGGCGCGCTGAGCCGCGGGCAGCTGCAGCGGATCATCGTGGGGCCGGCCGAGGCGGTCGGCGCCCGCGTCTCCCCGGACCTGGTCGAGGTCATCCTGCGGGACGTCGCACCCCGCGGCACGGAGGTCGGCGTGGGCCTGCTGCCCCTGCTCTCCCAGGCGCTGCTCGGCACCTGGGAGCACGCCCGCTCCCGGGAGCTGACCGTGGCCGACTACCACGCCGCGGGCGGCATCACGGAGGCCGTGGACCGCCGGGCCGAGGAGGTCCACGCGGACCTGGGCCCCCGTCAGCAGGAGGTGGCCCGCGCGGTCTTCCTGCGGCTGGTGCGCGTGGTCGGCACGGGCACCTCCGCCACGGTCGTGCGCACCCCGCTGCTCCGGGAGGAGCTGCCGGAGGACGGCCCGGCCGTGGTCGAGCACTTCGCCCGTGCCCGGCTGCTGACCATCGACCGGGACGAGATCCAGCTCAGCCACGAGTCCCTGCTGGACCACTGGTCCCGGCTCAGCCGCTGGGTCGAGGACAGCCGGCGGGACCTCTACGTCCGGCAGCAGCTGCAGCGTGCCACCCAGATGTGGCTCGCCAACGACCGCGACCCCCTCGCCCTGATCCCGCTGGGCCAGCTCGCCTCCTTCCGGGACTGGACCGGGGACCCGCGCCAGCAGGCGCTGCTGAGCCCCGCCGAGCGCGAGTACCTGGAGGAGAGCGAACGCCACTACGAGGACGCCCTGGAGCGGCAGAAGCGCAGCGCCCGGGAGATCGAGCGCCGCGGCCACGTGGCCCTCGTCCTGCTTTCGCTGGCCGTCTGCGCGGCCGTGGTCGCCGGGGCACTGGGCCTGCGGGCCGAGCGCTTCCAGACCGTCGCGGAGACCGCCCGCGACGAGGCGCTCTCGCGCCAGACCGCCCTCGAGGCCTCGCGGATCCGGGGCGAGTCGCCCAATCTCGCCTCGCAGCTGAGCCTCGCGTCGTACCGGATGGCACCCACCCGGGAGGGCACCTCCGCCCTGATCGACGCCACGGCGGTGAACGCCCCGGAGCGGTGGGTCGGCCCGGACGGCGCCTCCCGGCTCGCGGCGCTGGACGACGGGTCGGTCGTCGCGCGCGCCGCCGGGGACGGCACGCTGTCCGTGTGGCGGGACAGCGACCGCCTCGACGAGAACCGGGAGGACCTCGCCGTGGTCGACGGCGCCCCCGGACTGAGCGACGTCGACCTCCGGGAGCGGGACGGCCGGGTCCTCGCGGCGGCCGGCGGGCTCGGCCACGTGAGCCTGTGGGACGTCACCGGCCGGCCGGCCCAGCGGCTGGCCGGGCTCGACGTGGGGGCGGAGACGCCGGTCAACGCGGTCGTCCTCTCGCCCGACGGCCGGCAGCTGCTGGCCGGGGGCCGGGGCGAGGTGCTGCGCTGGTCGGTCGAGGACCCCCTCGACCCCGTCCCGCTGCCGTCCCTGGACCTGGGGGAGGAGGACGCCGACGTCCTGGCCCTCGCGGCGGCACCCGACGGGACGGTCTACGCGGGCGGGACGTCCGGGGACATCACCCGCTGGTCCACGGACGGCCGCCGCGCGGAGCGCCTCGACCCGGTTCCAACCGGACGGGTCGTCCGGGCCCTGGACCTCGACGACGACGGCGCCCGCCTCGCCGCGGGACTGAACGCCCGCGAGCTGCGCCTCTACGACGTCGACGGGGAACAGGTCTCCGGCGCCGGGACGGTCACGGAGTTCGGCAGCTGGGTCAGCGACGTCGCCTTCACCCCGGACGGGGAGCACCTCGTGGCCGCCAGCTTCGACCAGAACGCCTACGTGCACCGGCTTCCCGACCTCGCGCGGGTGGACGCCTTCCCGACGGCCGCCCGGGTCACGAGCGCGCTGCGCGTGGAGGACCGGGTGCTGACCACCTCCCAGGACGGCACCACGCGCGCGTGGGACGAGCAGGGCCCCGTCATCCACCGGCGGGGAGAGCCGGTCTACCAGCTCTCCACGGACCGGCAGCACACCGTGCTGAGCGCCGTCGGGATCGGCGCCGACGTCATCTCGCTCTTCGACCTCACGGGAGACGGCCCCCGGCCGCTGCCGTCGCCGCAGGCCCCGCCCGGGGAGACCCTGTGGTACGCGGGGGCCGTGGCCCCCGACGCCTCGTTCGTCGCCGGGGGCACCCAGGACGGGGACGTCCTCGTCTGGCCGCTGGACGGGGGCCGCCCGCAGGAGCCGGAGCGGACCGAGGCCATCGAGGCGGGCGTCACGGGCGCCGACGTCACGACCGACGCCCGCACGATCGCCGCCTGGTCGGAGGTCGGCTCCGAGATCGCGCTCCTGCGCCGCGCGCCCGGGGGAGAGGTCCGGCGGACGGCCACGATCCCGGTCCCCGGCACGGAGGCCGCCCGCTTCGCCCCGGACGGCGCCCTGCTGGCCGCGGCGGACGACGCCAACGGCGTGGAGCTCTGGGACGTCTCCGACCCCGCGGCACCCCGGCAGGCCGCGGGGCTGGCCCTGGACTCCGTCGCCACGTCGATCGCGTTCTCCCCGGCGGGCGACCTGCTGGCCGTGGGCACCGAGGCGGGCCGGGTGCGGCTCTGGGACGTCGCGGACCCGTCCGACCCCCACCCCGTGGGCGAGACCTCGGACGCCCTGTCCTCCGTCAAGGGGCTGCAGTTCTCCGCGGACGGTCGCCTGCTGGCCGGTGCCTCCGGCGACAAGTTCGTGTGGATGTGGACCGTGGGCGCGGCGGACCTGGAGGTCCACGCGGCGCTGTCCGCCTCCGGCGACCGGATGAACGACGTGCGCTTCGTCGAGGACCGTCTGGTCGCCACCGGCGACGACGGCGTGGTGCGCAGCTGGCTGGTCGACACCGAGGACGCGGTCGAGGCGGTGTGCGCGCAGCGGGGCGACCCGATCACCGAGGACGAGTGGCGCCGGCACGTGGCCGGTGCCCCGTACCGGGACCTGTGCTGAGGGCGGCTCACTTGGCGTCGGCGTAGGACTCCACCACGGCCACGCTGACGGGGAACTCCACCGGGATCCGCCCGAACACCATCCGGCCCGCCCGCTCGGCGGAGTCGCGGACCAGCTCGGCGGCCCGCTCAGCGTCCTCCCGCGCGCAGTGCAGCACCACCTCGTCGTGCAGGAAGAACACCAGCTCCGCGGCGACGCCCTCCCGCGCCAGGGCGGAGCGGATGGCGCCCATCCAGCACATGGCCCACTCGGCCGCCGTGCCCTGGACCACGAAGTTGCGCGTGAACCGCCCCTGGCCGCGGGCCATCGTGCCCGCGCGCCGCTCGGCCTCGGCGGTCGCGGTGTCCCGCTGCGCCGCGTCCCACGCCGGGCCCGGCAGCGGTGACCAGCGCCCCAGGTGCGTGCACACCTGCCCGCCCGTCTCGCCCACCCTCGCGGCCCGCTCCACGTAGTCGACGGCGCGGGGGAACATCCGGGCGAGGTGCGGCATGAGCCGGCCGGACTGACCGGTGGTCGCCCCGTACATCGCGCCCAGCATGGCCACCTTCGCCTGCGGGCGCTCGGTCAGCTCCGAGCCCCGCTCCTCGCCGAGGTCCGCGACCGCCTGGTACAGGTCCTGGCCGCGGGAGGCGGCGGCCAGGGCGTCGTCGTGGGCCAGAGCCGCCAGGACGCGCGGCTCGAGCTGGGCCGCGTCGGCGACCACGAGCACGCGCCCCGGATCCGCCCGCACGGCGTCGCGCACCACGTGCGGGATCTGCAGGGCGCCCCCGCCGCGGGCCGACCACCGGCCGGTGACCACGCCGCCCACCACGTACTCCGGGCGGAAGCGGCCGTCCCGCACCCACGTGTCCAGCCAGTGCCACCCGTTGGCGCTCAGCAGCCGGGCCTGCTTCTTGTGCTCCAGGACGGGCTCGATCAGCGCCTGGCGCTGCGCGGCCAGACCGGGGACGGCCCGCGCCCACTCGACGAGCTCCCACTGCCGGGTGCTCGTCACGTCGATGCCCGCCGCCCGCATCGCCCGGAGCAGCTCCTGCGGGGAGTCCGGGTTCAGCGCCGGCGCGTGCAGCGCCTCCCGCATCCGGGCCACGGTCTCCTCCATCCGCGGGGGACGCTCCCCGGGCGCCGGCTCGGGGCCGAGCGCGTCCTCCAACAGCGCCCGGTGGACGTCCTCCCGCCACGGCACCCCGGCGTGCTGCATCTCCGCGGCGATCAGCGCCCCCTGGGACTCCGCGGCCAGCAGGAGGGTCAGCCGCCGGGGATCCGCCGCCCCCGCCACCGCGGCCAGCTGCGCCTGCAGCTCGCCGACCAGCGCGGTGACGTCGGGTCCCGTGGCGCGCGGGAGGTCGAACAGGCTCGACTGGTCCGGCGCGGGGGACGGGGGCGGGAGCAGGCCCGGTGCCTCGTCGGCGGGCAGCGGCGCCAGCACCGGCTCGTAGGGCAGCGGGCCGCCGTTCCCGGACCCGTGGGCGGTGGCGGCCGTGGCGAGGACGGCCTGGCACAGCCGCAGGTCGTGGCAGCGCTCCACCCGCACGCCGGCGGCCAGCAGCTGCGGGTACACGGCTCCCGTGCGCTCCCAGGTCCAGCGCGGCGGGGTGGACCCGGCACGCCGGGCGGCCTCTTCGCGGTCGGCGACGAACGCGGCCAGCTCACCGGCGGGCACGTCGGTCCCGGCCCCCTCCGGAGCACCGGAGCCCGTCAGGTCCTGGATCCGGTGGCCGCCCCGGCCGTCCTGCGCTGGTCCCACCACGATGTGCATCCGGCCATTGTCCTGCACGGGTCCGTCACGCTGTGCCGGTGCCCGGACTGCACACGCCTCCGGGGCCACCGGGAGCCCGTCTCCCGTCCACATCGGCGGCAGCGCCGGGGCAGGCCGGTCCTCGTCCGCCCGACAGTGGGGCCATGAGCACCGCCGCCCACCTCCCCGCCCCCTTGCCGGTCCCCATTCCCGCACCCTTCCCCGCACCCTCGCCCGCCCCGTTCCCCGCCACCGCGGCCCGTGCGCGCACCGTGCGGCTCGTGAGCGACGACCCCGGGCTGCGCGCCACGGTCGAGCGCGTCTGCGCCGCCGCCGGTGCCGAGCTGCTGCCCGATCCGCCCGGGGCGGCAGCCGGCTCCCGGCCGGGCACGACCGCGGACATCGACCTCGTGGACGTGCGCCACGCCGTGCGGGGCCGGGTCCGGCCGGGCACGGTGCTCGTCGGCCGGCCCGAGGACCCGGGGATCTGGGACCGCGCGGCCGACCTCGGCGGCTGCGCCGTGGCCGTGCTGCCGGACGCCGCCGGCTGGCTCGCCGACCTGCTCACCGCGGGGCGCGGCGGCCCCTCGGGTCCCGGCCGTGCCGGCCGGGTGCTGGGCGTGCTCGGCGCCGTGGGCGGGACCGGCACCTCCACGCTGGCGTGCTGGCTCGCCGACCGTGCGGCCCACGACGACCGGCCGGCCGTCCTCGTGGACGGGGACCGTGCCGGCTGCGGCATCGACGTCCTGCTGGGCCTGGAGGACCAGGACGGCCTGCGCTGGCCGGACCTGCTCCGGATCGCCGGCACGGTGCACGCGGAGCAGCTGTGGCCGGCCATGGCCCGGACCGGGCAGCTGCGCTGGCTCTCCTGGGACCGCTCCCTGCCGGACGACGCCGTGGCGCCGTACGCCGCCGTCCTCGAGGCGCTGCGCCGGGCGGCGGCACTGGTCGTCGTGGACCTGGGCCGGGCGGGACCGGGCACGGCGGACACCGCGGCCCTGTGCGACGAGGTCCTCGTGCTCACGCCCCGGACGGTGCGCGGCGTGCTGGCCGCGCGCCGGGCGGCGGGCCTGCTGACCGGGACCACGGTCCGGCTGGTGCCGGCCGGGCTCGACGTGGCCGACGTCGACGACGCGCTCGCCGCCGCCACGACCGGCCTCCCCGTCGCGGGGTCCGTGCGCTTCGCCGGCGCGGTGCCGGAGGCCGCCGAGTCGGGCCGTCTGCTCGAGGCCGGCCGCTCCCGGCGGCTCGCCCGGGACGTGGCGGGGCTGCTCGCGGCCGTGGGGGTGACCCTGTGAGCGCCGCGCACCCGGCGCTGCCCGCCGCCCTGCCCGCTGCCCTGCTCGACGACGTGCGGGACCGGCTGCTGCCCGCTCCCGGGCCGGTCACGGACGCCGACATCGCGGAGGCCGTGCGCGCGAGCGGCAGGGTGCTCGGTGCGGCGGGAACCCTGCGCGCGGTGCAGGCCGTGCGCGCCGAGCTGACGGGCCTCGGCCCCCTCGAGCCCCTGCTGCCGCACCGCGGGCTCACCGACGTCTACGTCAACGGCCCGGACGAGGTGTGGCTCGAGACCGAGTCCGGGGTGCGCCGCGTCGGGTCCCCCTTCGGCTCGGACGCCGAGGTGCGGGCCCTGGCCGTGCGCCTGGTCACCGCAGCGGGGAGGCGCCTTGACGCCGCCCACCCGTGCGTGGACGTGCAGACGGCCTCCGGCTACCGGGTGCACGCCGTGCTCCCGCCGGTCTCCACGGGAGGAACCCTGCTCTCCGTCCGGTTCCGCAGCACCAGGGCCCTGTCCCTGGCGGACCTCGTGGACGCGGGCACCGTGGACCCCGACACGGCCGAGCTGCTCACGGGCGCCGTGCGCTCGGGCGTCAGCTTCCTGGTCAGCGGCGCAACCGGGGCGGGGAAGACCACGGTCCTCAACGCCCTGCTCTCGTGCGCCCCGGCCCACGAGCGGATCGTGCTGATCGAGGACGCGGCCGAGCTGCGGCCCGAGCACCCCCACGTGGTCGGGCTCCAGGCACGCCACGCCAACACCGAGGGAGCCGGCGGCATCGACCTGGCGGAGCTCGTCCGCCAGGCCCTGCGGATGCGGCCCGACCGGCTCGTGGTGGGCGAGTGCCGCGGCGCGGAGGTGCGCGAGCTGCTCACGGCCCTCAACACCGGCCACGCCGGGGCGGGCACCGTGCACGCCAACTCCGCCGAAGCGGTCCCCGCCCGGCTCTCGGCCCTCGGCGCCCTGGCGGGGATGAGCCGGGAGGCGGTCACGCTGCAGGCCGCGAGCGCCCTCGACCTGGTCGTGCACGTGGACCGGGCGGGCGGGCACCGGCAGGTGCGGGTCGTGTCCCTGCTCGAGGACCGCGCCGGAGGTCTCGTCACCGTGCCCGCCGCGGTCCGGGCCGACGGCCGGCTGCGCCGCGGACCGGGCTGGGACCGGCTGTGCGCCCTGCTGGACCGCTCGCTCGGCCCCGGTCCCTGCCTCGGTCCCGGTTCCGGTCGCGGTTCCGGCCGCGGTGCCGGATCCGCGGGGAGAGGGTCGTGAGCACGCTTGTCGTGTCCTGCCTGTGTCTCGCCGGAGGCGCCGCGGCGCTGCTCGCGGGGCCGGCCCACCGCGTCCGGTCGATCGGACTGTCCGAGTCCGGCGTCCCGTCCCGGACCCCGTGGTGGTCCCGGTTCTCCCGCGACGCCGCGGCGGAGGCCGCCGAGTGGACCGCGCTGCTGCGCCGGCTCGGAGCACTGCTGCAGGCGGGCCGGTCCCCGGCGGCGGCCTTCGAAGGAGCGGGCACCACCGGGCACGGCAGTGCCCGGACGGGCACCGGCCGGCACATCGGGGTGCTGTGCGCCTCCGTGGCGGCCGCCACCCGGCTGGGGCTGAGCGTCTCGACCGCCCTGACGGGTGCGCCGGCCCCGGAGCTCGGCCACCGGCCGCTGGAGCGGCGTGCCGTGGCCACCACGGCCGAGCTCGCCCTGTGCTGGGAGGTCTCCGAGCGCACCGGCGCGCCTCTGGCCGCGCTGCTCGGCGGCCTCGCCGACGCCCTCGAGGCCGAGCTGGACGCCGAGGCGGCGCGCGGCACCGCCCTGGCCGGTCCCCGCTCCACCGTCCGGATCCTGACCTGGTTGCCGGTGCTCGGGATCGGACTGGGCATGCTCATGGGCGTCGACCCGCTGCGCACCCTGCTCACCACGCCGTGGGGGCTGGCCGTCCTCGTGGCCGGCGCGGTGCTCACGGGGCTCGGCCGGGTGTGGACGCGGACGCTGATCGCCCGCGCGGAGGCGGTGGGGGCACGATGACCGCCCTGGCCGCAGCCGCCGCCGGACTGCTGCTGCTCGCCGCCGTGGCGGTGGCCGTGCTCCCGTCCCGTGCCCGGCTGCCGAGGACGCACCGTCCGGCGGCGGTCCGCCGCCGCGCGCCCGGGGCCCACGTCTCCGCGGGAGTCCTCGTGGAGCTCACCGCCGCGATGCTGGACGCCGGTCTGCCGGTCGGGGAGGCGGTGGCCGTGCTGGGCTCGGGCAGGCAGGACGCCACCGACTGCGTCCTGGACGGCATCGGCTCCCGGCTGCGGCTCGGGGTGCCCTGGGACGCGGCGTGGGCCTCCGCGGGGGAGCTGCCGGCGCACCTGGCCGACTACCGCGAGGCCCTCGCGTTCGCCGCGACCTCCGGGGCGCCCTCGGCCCCGGCCCTGCGCGCACAGGCCGTCCAGGTGCGGCGGGCGGCCTACCGGCGGGCCGAGCGTGCCGCGGAGTCGCTGTCCGTCCAGCTCGTCCTGCCGCTGGGCCTGTGCTCCCTGCCGGCCTTCGTGTGCTGGGGCGTGCTGCCGGTCGTGATGGGCCTCGTGCCCGAGGTGTTCGGATGACACCCCTGGCCCGGAGTCGTGCTCCTCCGCACGGGACCGCGTCCACGCCGCACCGGGTCCGGTCCGAGCAGCGGCCGGTCCCCGGACCGGCGTCGACGCCCACCACCGACCGCCCGAGCGCCGTGCACCGGCTCGTCCTGTGCACACCGTCCCGTACTGCTCGACCCATCCCGAAAGGAACGTCATGTCCCAGCATCAGATCTCCCGGCCGCCGGTGCCCCGGCCCCGTCTCTCGCACCGGCGCAGCACCGGTCCGGGGCCCGTCGCGTCCAGAGGCGCTGCCGTGCCCGCCGCGCGCAGGCCCTCCGGAGCACGGCCCCGCCCGCTCGCGCGGGCCGGGGACGAGGACCTCGGGGCGACCACGGTGGAGTACGCCATGGTCGTGCTCGTCACAGCGCCGCCGCGTACTGGTGCCGTTCAGCGCCTGACCGCCAGCGGGGGGGATTGTTGACGCGACATCGAGCGTGTTTCGATGGAACTGTGGTCAGCAGACCACCGAGTGCCCGGCTAACCACCGAGGACTGGGCTTCACGCGGTAAGCGCCGGACGGACCACCGAGCCGAGGGCGCGAGACCGAAGAGACCCGGCAAGGCCGACGCCACTCAGCACTCGAACTAACAGCCGTAGGCACCACGCCACGGCATGACGTTCGAGGAGAACGATCAACATGGCTACTCTCAAGGACACCCGCGACGCGCTCATCAACGACATCCGCGCGCTCGCCAAGACTGCCGAGGCGGAGGGTCGCGACCTGACCGACGCCGAGGTCGACACGATCGAGGCCAAGGACGCCGAGATCACCACCCTGAACCAGCGCATCAAGCGCGCTGAGAAGGGCCTGGAGCTCGCCCACATTGCGGGCGGTGGCTCCGGTACCGGCGCAACCGACCGGCGCGGGCAGAAGGTCCAGTACCTCAGCACCAAGGGCATCGCGCCCACGGCGTCCAAGGTCACCGAGGTCGTCCGGACCAAGGCCTTCGGGGTCGAGGTCCAGCCGGTCGACCTGTTCAACGGCGCTCCGGTCCGCCTGGACCAGGGCGACGTGGTCGGCCTCTCGCAGGTCGTGTCCGTCAAGGTCGTCACCAGCCCGGTCTTCGAGTACGCCCGGCAGACCGCGCGCAACAACAACGCCGCGATCGTCCGGCCCGGTGCGGTCAAGCCGACCTCGGACTACTCGTTCACCAAAGTGAACGGCGAGCTCGTGGTCATCGCTCACCTGAGCCAGCCCTACGGGACCTTCGACAGCGAGGACCACCCCGAGCTGGTCGACGCCGTGCACCAGGAGCTCGTCGAGGGCCTCCAGCCCGCCGTCGAGTCGCTGATCCTGAACGGCGACACCGGGGTCGGCTCGACCGAGCAGACCGGCGTGCTCAACACGAGCGGCGTGCAGACCGTGGCCTTCGCGACCGACGCGCTGACCACCCTGCGCAAGGCGGTCACAGCCCTGGAGTCCCTGCGGCTCCCGGCGTCTGTGTTCGCGCTGAACCCGGCCGACTGGGAGGCGCTGGAGCTGGCCCGCACCACGAGCGGTGACCTTGAGCTCCAGGACCGGCCGGTCGACCGCGCGGCTCGCCGCGTGTGGGGCGTGCCCGTGGTGGTCTCCACCGAGATCCCGGTCGGGCAGGCGATCGCCCTGGCGGACGGCTCCGTCCAGCTCGTGATGAAGGAGGGCATCCGCGTCGAGGCGACCAACGTCAACGGCACCGACTTCGAGACCAACCAGGTCCGGACCCGTGTCGAGTGGCGCGCGGCTCCGGCCGTGGTCCGGCCGCTGGGCGTCGTGCTGGCGGACCTCACCGCCGCGTGACCCGCGAGCGCTGAATTGAGCTGACCCCCGGTTGCCACGAGCGGCCGGGGGTCAGCCGTATGACTACCGGTCCAGAGACTGAGCCAGGCCCCGGTTCAGATCAACAACGACATCGGGGTCCAGGCGATTGACGGAGTCACGCGCTGAACGTGCCAGTCGTCGACTCAGACGTGCGTAGTCAAGGGCGGTGTCCGCATCGACACGGACGCCCTTGTCGGCATGGGCCAACCGGTTACGGACCAGCGCTAACTCCCGCCCAGCAATAGCCTCCTCCTTGGTCAACAGCCCGATACCGTTAGCGCGGAGTAGGACCTGGGAGAGTGACACGTCCTGCGAGCCACCACCACCAAGCAGGGTGGCCTGCAGGACCTCAAGAAGGTCAGCTCTGAGGTCCTCGGCGCTCTGGAGGATGGACGCGATTGGGGAGTCGTGGGCGAGCTTGACGACCTCGACAGGCAACCTCTGGATCAGGACTGGTTCGGGCTTCTCGGCCGGTGCGTCACCCTCGGCCTCACTCGTGTCGCCGGGTGATTCGGCTGTTGGCGCACCGTCGTTCGGTGGGGCGTCAGGCTCGTCCTCTGATGATCCCGACTCCAGAGCGGCCTTGGCCATGGCGACCCCGGCCTCCGTCGCCCACTCCACACCAACGCCCGCGGGGCCGATATTGAGCTTCGTCACCGTCCCGTTGTTGAAGAGCTCCACCAGTGGCCTGCGGAAGCCGAGCCCCAAGACGAGGACAGCGAGAGGCCAGGCGATCTGCCCGAGGAAACCCAATATCAGCGTCGTCCACTCCACCCGGCCACCGTATCGGCTGACCGCAGGCACACAGCATCCGACCCACCGTTGACGCCCTGACGGCCCAGCAGATCTTGTGCCGGATATTCGGCGCGTGTTCCCCTGGAAGGGCCTTCCATCAGAGGCACGCTGTCATGGGCGCATCGAGACCCACGGAGTAGAGCCCTCCGTGGGTCTCGCTGTATCCGGGGTCACGCCGCACCTGTGAGCGAGCTGTGAGCCTGCTGGGAGTAATTGTGTAACTGGCTGGGGCCTGGTTTCCTGGGTATATGGCCAGCGGCGCGAGCCGCACGGCCTACGGTCTCAGATCGACCGGGCTGGCTCTGCCCGATCGACAGCGCGTCGAGCGCTCCGTGGATCCTCCGATGGTCAACCGCCATCGGGCAAGGATCCCGGTGTGTGGCTCCGCGCCGACATCAACGAGCCACACGCCGGGCTGACTCCCAACAGGAGCATCCCGTGGCACACACCGAAGAGACGAAGCGGCTGATCGGCCAGAAGGTCAAGGCACGCTATGCGGCCGACCCCGAGTACCGGGCGAAGGTCGCCTCCAGATCCCGTGAGGTACGAGTAGCCGAGCGTGAGGAGCTGGTCCGCCTCCGCCAGGAGAACGCCGAGCTCCGCGCCGAGGTCGAGCGCCTCCGCACCCGCGACGGGCGGTGAGCCCGATGGTCAAGGCCACCCACCCACCACGCAAGAAAAGGCCCGACGACAGGCTCGACCTCGCCCTCGACTACGCGACCAAGGGCTACGCGGTGTTCCCGCTCCGGCCGGGGTCGAAGAAGCCCGCTGTCGGCAACGGCCAGAACGAGGCCACCACCGATGAGGCGACGGTCCGCGCCTGGTGGACCGACATGCCCAACGCCAACATCGGGATCAGCGCCAGAGCATCCGGCCTGGTCGTGGTCGACATCGACACCAAGACCGACGACGGGCGGGCCACCTGGGCGCGGGCCACCGCAGGGCGGGCCATCCCCGAGCCGGAGTTCGTGGTCCTCACCCCGTCCGGTGGCGAGCACCGGTACTACCAGCACGACTACGCCGAGGCTGGTATCAGCAACAGCGCGGGCAAGCTCGCTGTGGGTCCGGGGGTCGACATCCGCGCTAACGGGTACGTCGTCGCGCCGGGGTCCTACACCGAGGCCGAGTGGTCCAAGGACGGTTCGAGGCTGGAGGCCTACCCGGGTTACTACCGGGTGGCTCCGCCCGATGCCGACGATGAGACGGTGGTCGACTTCGATCTGCCTCCGGTCCGTGATGTCCACGTGGCTACCCGTGACCTCGTGACGACCGCGACGACCAAGAAGACCAGCGAGCGCGCCGAGCATCACGAGACCACCTCCTCGGGTCAGCCGCTGGGTGAGCTGGGCCAGCATGCCGCCCTGGTCCGCGAGACGATCGAGCTCGCGACCATGGGGCCGGACAGCGGGCGCAACGAGCGACTCAACATCAGCACGATGAAGCTGGCGCAGATCGTCGCTGGCGGTGGGGTGCTGACCCGCGAGATGGTCTACGGCGCGATGAAGGAGGCCTGCACGGTCAATGGCCTGATCGACGAGGACGGTCTGGAGTCGGTCGACGCCACGTTCGAGTCGGGCTGGTCCAAGGGCACCACCGAGCCGAGGCTGGTCGATGGAGGCACCACGACCGACGCTAGCGGGTTCGAGGGTCGCCTGCTCGATATCGGTTCGTGGCTGACCGAGGACCACCCGATCCCGGAGCGGTTCGGGATGGGCGGCATCCTCTACACAGAGGGCCTGCACTGGGTCGCGGGCGAGCCGGAGTCCGGTAAGTCGGTGCTTGCCTACCAGTGGGCGCTCGACGCCGCACTGGCAGGCAAGCGCGCCCTGATCCTCGACGAGGAGGCGGGCGAACGTGACGCTCTCGGTAAGCTCGTCGCCCTGGAGCCCAGGACCGAGCTGTGGGCATCACGGATCGACTACCTGCCGCCGACCGGCTGGGACCTGATGGTCAACGCGGCCTCGTTCCGTCAGTTCGTCCTCGACCGTGGCGTGTCGGTGATCGTGGTCGACTCGGCCGCTACCGCGCTCGCGGGCGCTGGCATCGAGGAGAACGAGAACGGACCAGTCCTGCGGTTCATCAACGCCGTGCTGATCCCGCTCGCCAAGGAGCACGGACTGTGCGTGGTCGTGATCGACCACAAGACCAAGACCAACAGCGACAGCCGGTGGGCACGAGGCGCGGGGTCGAAGCTCGGCGCGGTCGACGTCCAGATCAGCGTGACCGCGTCCACCCCGTTCAGCCGCGACCGTAACGGCGTGGTCAAGGTCGTCTGCGATAAGGACCGGTTCGGCGTCCACGGTCGAGGGCACACCTGGAGGGTCGATGTCGCGGTCGGTGACGGCACGATCCTGCCGTCTGCCCTCGATATGGGCTTCGAGGAGAAGGGCACCGGTAAGCCCGACCTCGGCACACCCGAGCCGCTGATCCTCCTCGCCCAGGCGGTCGTCGCCAAGACAGGACGACCGATGAGCAAGACCAAGGTCCGCGACGCGGTCAAGGCGCAGGCCAAGGTCGGCTCGACCAAGGCCCACAGCGCGGTCGACGAGGCTATCCGCCTCGGCCTCCTGGTCCGCGCCGACGACGGAGAGAACTGGGTCCCCGCGCCCAACGGGAACGGTGCCTCCGATGCCTGATCAGACCCCGTCCCGGACCCCGTCCTACCAGTCGGTAATCCGTCCCGTATTACCAGCGAGTAGGACGGGGTCTTGGGACGGATTACCAGCGAGTAACCCGTCCCGGCTCCCAGGACGGCTCCCGGCCCGTCACGACGCGGTAGAGATCCTCCCCGAGATACCCGTCCCGGACCGTCCGGGACGGCCACCCACCCCCATCCGTCCCCGAGTCCCCGGCCCTTTAGGGCCGGGACCGGGACGGGGTGGGTCCGGCACCAACTTCTATTACTCGCCAGTAACAGCACCACCTAAGGAGCACCCAGTGATCCCGAGCAACGCCAACATCCGAGCCCAGTACACCGAGCCGAAGACCAAGACCGGCTGGACCCTACCGGTCGTCGCCTGGACCGCCAGCGGGCAGGCCATGGTCCCCGACCGGGCGACTGGCTCGCTCGTCATCGCCCGCAACCAGACGGGGTTCGTCGGCCTGTACGACGACCGCCGCAACGACAGCAAGACCAAGATCAAGGGAGCAGTCCGATGAGCATCACCACCGCCCTAGGGGCTGAGGTCCTGGCCCACGGAGGCAAGGTCCACAGCCGCTGGCCCGAGATCGAGGACCACCGCGCCGTGTTCCGGCTCGGCACCAGCTCAGTCACCGTGGTCCGCCGACGCTGGTACGTCGACCACCAGCCGCGCGGATTCACCAACCGGTGGCGCATCGTGGTCGGCCTCAAGGGCGACCCCGACGCCAGCCAGCGCGCGGCCGACATGGTCCGAGCGGCTGAGGCTGGCTGGTTCGGTCAGCGACACGGCAGGCTCGATATCGGGCTGGTCGAGCTGGACTGGGCCACCCACGGGCACTCGCTCGCGTTCGAGGTCGACCGCGACATCCCCGCCGCGTGGCTGACGACCGTGGTCCTCGTGGCCTCCGGCGTCCTCGGTGCGGACACCCTGATCGACATCGACATCGAGGAGCAGACAGCATGACCGCCAACACCATCACCACCGATGTCGCGCTCGACCTGGTCGCCCATGGGTGGACCGCGATCCGGATCGAGGACGACTCGCTCATCGCCCGGAGCGATGGGGTCGACCTGATCCTGTCCTCCGAGGTCGAAGGCATCTGGGTCGCCCAGATCGTCTGGACCTCCGACGCTGGTCCGTTCCGGCCGTCGCTCGTCCGGGCGCGGATCAGCACCGCGCAGGCCGGTGACTTCGGCCGGTACGGGCTCAGCGTGCCGGGTCAGGTCGAGCTCATCAGCGCCTCGGACGCCGGGGTCGAGCTGGCGTTCGGCTGGGAGGTCGCCGCAGGGTGGGTGGCTGGCCTGGCGCGACTCGCGGCCGGGACGACCGGCGCGCGTGTCACGGAGGAGGGACCGTGACGACGACACGACCCGCACCGGCTCTCGTGGAGCGGCAGAGCCACGACGTCACGGAGGAGCAGGCGGAGCGCTGGTGCCGACGCGGTCTGCACCGGATGGAGGGCGACAACATCGCCCGCTCCGCCCGAGGCGGTCGCCAGTGCCGAGCCTGCAAGGTCGAGGCCGCTCGGCTCTGGCGCGAGCGCAACGCCGAGCGCGTCAAGGAGAGCAACCACCAGCGCTACCTGGCCGACGCGGAGCGCCGACGCCAGTACGACCGAGATCGACGCCAAGCGCTCCGCCGCTGTCGGCGCGGCCACGTTCAGGATGGCGCGACGGTCTACACCCGACCCGATGGTCGCCGCGAGTGCAGGCGCTGTCGACGTGCACGCCAGCGCGTCTGGCGCGCTCGGCATAAGGAGGCCTGAGATGGTCGACCGGACCCAGCCGTGGACCTGCGCGAACGGCCACGAGATCACCGACCCGACCGACCCCGAGCTGGTCTACGTGAGGCCAGGCCGGTCCAAGCGCGAGTGCGTCCAGTGCCGCCGAGATCAGCGCGCTCGGTGGCGGGCCACCCACCCAGAGGCGGAGATGGTCAGCCAGCGCGACTACCAGGCCCGGCGTCGAGCGCGGAGGGTATCTTCCGAGCGGACACCCCGCGATGGTTTCCTGGGAAAGTAACCTACCGACCAAGGAGCCCGACCGACATGGCCTACTACACCCACTACCGAGGCGAGCACCCGATCCCGACCGAGGATCAGCCCGCCATCGACGAGGATCGACGCCGGTACGCCGAGTCCGACGCTGAGATGCGCCGGATCGAGCGCGAGCTCAACGTCGAGACCCCCGACCCGAACCCGGACTACGAGATCGACCGCCGCGACCGCGCCAACATCCAGTCGACCTGGCAGGAGCTGGGGATCGACCTCGACGACATCCCGGCCGACCGTAACGCCAACCCCGAGGCACGAGCCGAGGTCACGCGCCGCAAGAGGGAGCAGGTCGAGGGCGAGTGCATCAACGGCCACCCGTACGACCCCGCCGACCCCGACCTCGCCTACACCCACGCCCGGGCCGGGTACTCGACCTGCCGCGCGTGCCGACGCGAGTCCGAGATCCGGTCGCGCGCTCGCGCTATCGCCCGGCGTGAGGCTCGGGAGGCCCGCCGCGCCCAGCAGGAGCAGGACGCCGCGCATCACGAGATGGCCGCGTGAGATCTCGTATCACCGTCTGAGATTGAGGCTTACGCGCGCGCGCGCCCGCGACCCAGGTATACCCCCTGCTCAGTGGAGAGAGGCCGACTGTCCGCCCAGGGTTCGGCCATGAGACTCCGTCTCAGATTCTGAGACTCCCCCCCCGTGGGGTCGGCTCCTGTTACTTCCAACGACGACGGTCAGGTCGGCTTATACACCATACCTTGTGTGCTGTCAAGGCCCACTGGTAAAATGGACTTATAAGGCCCCCTCCACGGGCCGGACAGACCACACGAGATAGGCGGACCCCATGGCCCCCAGGACCCGGACCCAGACCACCACCCCGACCACCCAGGAGGACACCATGACCACCAAGACCACCACCAAGACCGCCCAGGCTCCCGCCACCAAGCCGACCGCCTGCCGGTGCGGGTGTGGCCTGCCGACCATCACCGCCGAGGCCCGGTACCTCCCCGGTCACGACGCCCGCCACGCAGGCAACCTGATCCGCGCCTGGGCCGAGGCCGAGGGCGACGACGAGGCGCGAGTTCAGATCACCGAGGCCGCTCAGCGCGAGCTCGCGACGCCCGGCCTGGTCGCCAAGTTCGAGCGCGGGATCGCCCGCGCCGAGGCTCAGCAGGCCGAGCGCGCCGCGCGGGCCGAGGCCAAGGCCCGCGACGCCAAGTACCGGGCCGAGACCAAGGCCGCTGAGGCCGCGCGCAAGGCCGAGGCCCGCGCCGCCCGCGACGCCGAGCGCGCCACCGCCAAGGCCGCGTGACCCCACACACCCAACGACCCCCCGGCCGTAGCCGGGGGGTCGATTGGGTTAACCACCGTTTCCACCTCAATAGCCTGTGACGACTCAGGAGGTCCTAGTCATGAAGATCAACCCATGTGTAGACGAGTCAGGAGTTCCGGAAGGAGGCGAACGGCATCTGCTCCGATGGGCTAAGAGGGTCCCAGCCGTGAACCGACACCGGCACGCCGCGCGAGATGAACAGGATGTTGGGGTCCCCTTCGTCGTCATTGACTGTCAGGGCGAGAGCCTCGTCCTTGTCCATCGCCTCCTTGATCGCGGTGGTGATCCGCTCCATCTCGGCGTCGGGGATCTTGTGCTGGGCACCGTTGTAGTTGATGTGCGCCATGGGGGGTTCTCCTATCGGCCCGGCCGCGAGCTGATCCCGCGACCTGTACTAACGCTAACTGGCCGACCGGACGCCGTAGGCGGTGTGGCGTGATGCGCGCCGTGGGTTACGTGCGGGTCAGCACAGGGGGTCAGGTCGATGGGATGTCGCTGGGGGTCCAGCGGGAGCAGATCGAGGCCGAGTGCCAGCGCCGAGGCTGGGACCTGGTCGAGCTCATCGAGGACGCTGGTCTGAGTGGCAGGCGCGACGACCGGCCCGGCTGGCGTCGGCTGATCGCCATGTGCGAGGCAGACGCGGTCGATGCCGTCGTCGTGGCCTCGTTCACCAGGTTCGCGCGGTCCGCGCGCCAGATCGTCCAGGTCACCGACCGCCTTACAGACCTCGGGGTCGAGTTCGTCAGCATCAAGGAGGCCGTCGACCTGTCGACCCCGACCGGCCGGATGATGCGAACCATGCTCGGCGCGGTGGCTGAGCTGGAGGTCGAGCAGACCCGGACCAGGACTATCGACGGCAAGCGGGCCGCGATCGTGGAGCGGGGGACCTGGCCCGGTGGCCCGCCGCCTATCGGCTGGCGGACCGTGGGCGAGGGTCGGGTCGAGGTCGACCCGGCAGAACAGCGCGCCCTGGAGGTCATCAAGGCCGGGTACCTGGTGGACGGAGCCTCGTCGGCCGAGATCGCGCGCCGCCTCGATGCTGAGGGCATCCCGCCACGGGGAGGGGCGACCTGGAACCCGGCCACGGTCCGGCGCGTAGCGGTGAACCCGGTCCTGTGGTCAGGCGAAATCGTCTACGGCCAGGTCAAGGACGAGACCGTCCGAGGTCGTCTGCGCTCCACCAAGACCGACCGCGACGGTCAGCCGATCAACGGGGAGCCGTTGGTGGTCCGTGTGCCCTCGCCACCCTGGACGCGCGCCGAGTTCGACGCTGTCGGCACGGCCGTCAGCGAGCGCCGCGACCGGTCGAACCAGAACGGCCGCGAGACCACGGTCCACCCACTGAGCGGCCACATCACGATGCCGTGCGGGGCCTCGGCCTACGGTGTCGACCTGGGCAAGAGCCTGAAAACCACCGGGGCGAGGGCATACCGGTGCTCCGGCAAGAGGACCTCCACGCCGTGCTCGTGTTCCCAGCTCCAGTCCGGGCCGATCGAGGATGCGGTGTTCGAGCGCCTGGCCGCGCTGATCTTCGACCCCGAGGCGCTCGGTCAGCTCGTCCGGCAGTGGTTCGACTCACGGCGGACCGCGACTGAGCCTGACCGGCTGGCGGACCTGACGGTCCAGCGCGACAGGCTCCAGCGCCAGCTCGACCGGCTGGTCGACCTCGCCATGGAGACCGCCAGCCCGACCGTGTCGCGCAAGATCGTCGACCTAGAGGCCCGGCTGGATGCCGTCAGCGAGGAGACCGAGACGGCGCGCGCCGACCGGGCCGAGATCGACGCGTGTGAGGCCCAGTGGTCGGCCCAGCTCCAGGCGCTCCCGTGGGGTGAGGTCCCCAAGGGGCAGGCCACCCCGTGCTCGACCCGGCTCCAGGACTCACCCCTGATGTACATGCTCCCGAGTGACCGTGCCGCGCTCGCGGCTGTCTACCGGCTCGATGTGCGCGTGCTGGAGTCCCATCGGGGCCACGCTCGCCGGGTCGAGATCAGGGGCATGCTGGCTCCGGACGGGGAGGTCGTGTCCCTCGACGAGGCCGAGGGCGAGTACTCCGTGGCGCAGTCGTGCTCGCCGCCGCGGCCTTCGGAGGCGTCATGGCCGCCGTCCTGTCCTCCGGCCAGGTGCGCGAGCTCCTGACCGCGATCATCGAGAAGGCGCTCAGCGTCTGAGCGTCCGCCCGTGGGGACCGCGGCGCCGGG
>NZ_JBISWJ010000066.1:0-56226 GCF_044462225.1 Kocuria kalidii
CTCCCCCTGCCCATCCGCCCCCCCGTGCCCTTCCGACGCCGAGCCCCGTTGCCACTGCGCCCCGACGCCCCTCGGCATGCACCCGCTGCGTCCCCGTCCCGTTCTCTCCGCACCGTCCATTCCCAGGAGCTCGCCATGACCGCCGCCTCTCCCCGTTCCCGGCTCCGGCCCCGTTCCCGGCTCCGGCCCCGTTCCCGGCTCCGGCCCCGTTCCCGGCCTCGGCCCGCCCCGCGCGACCGCGGGGCCGTCACCGCCGAGACGGCCGTGCTCCTGCCCGCGCTCGTGCTGCTCCTGGCCGTGCTCCTCGCCGCGGCGGCGGCCGGGATGACACTGATCCGGTACGAGGAGGCGGCGCGGGCCTCGGCCCGCGCCGCGGCCCGGGGCGAGAGCGCCGCCGTGGTCCGCTCCACGGCGCTGCGAGTGGCCGGGGAGGACGCCGCCGTCCGCCTCGGCGGGGACTCCGGTACGGCCACGGTCACGGTGACCGGCCCGGCCCCGGGCATCCTCGGCACCTGGGGCGGCTGGGAGCTGCGGGCGGACGCCTCCGCCGAGACCGAGGGGGCCGGAGCGGCCGGTGGGAACGGTGGCTGAGCCGCGCGGCCGCCGCCAACGGCTCGACCGCCGCCCCGACCGGCACCGGGACCGAGACCGCGGGAGCGGCACGGTGCACGCGCTGACGCTCACCATGGTGCTGGGGGTGCTGCTGCTGGCCGTGCTGATGCTCGCCCAGGCGGGGATCGCCACCCACCGCGCCGGCAAGGCCGCCGACCTCGCGGCGCTGGCCGCCGCCGACACGGCCCGGGGACTCGTGGCCGGCGACCCGTGCGGCACCGCTGCGCGCGTGGCCGGGGACAACGGGGCACGGCTCGAGCTGTGCGAGCTCGTGGAGCCGGAGCGGGTCGTCGTCGACGTGCGCACCACCGTGGCCCTCGAGGGGCCGTTCGCCCGGATCGGTCCCGCCCGCGGCGTGTCCCGGGCGGGGCCGCCGGCGTCCTCCGGCGGCCCGTGAGGGGCTCAGGTCCGGGGGGCGTCGTGCAGCACCGCGTCGATCAGCCGCACCGCACCGCGCTTGTCCAGCGGGTTGTTGCGGTTGCCGCACTTGGGCGACTGCACGCAGGACGGGCACCCGTGCTCGCACTCGCAGGAGGAGATCGCCTCCCGGGTGGCGTGCAGCCACGCGACGGCCGTGTCGTAGCCGCGCTCGGCGAACCCCGCCCCGCCGGGGTGGCCGTCGTAGACGAAGACCGTCGGCAGCTCCGTGTCGGCGTGCAGGGCGGTCGACAGCCCGCCCACGTCCCAGCGGTCGCACGAGGCCACGAGCGGCAGCAGGCCGATCGCGGCGTGCTCGGCGGCGTGCAGCGCCCCGGGGACGTCGGGCTCCTCGATCCCCGCACCGCTCAGCACGGCGCCCGGCACGGTGAACCACACGGACTTCGTGAACAGGTCACGGGCCTCGAGCTCGAGGGGCTCCTCGCCCAGCACCTCGTTGGAGAGCACGGACTTGCGCTGGAACGAGACCACCTTCGTGGTGACCTGGACCCGGCCGAAGTGGACGGTCACGGGCCCCCAGCGCTCCGAGCGCTCCTCGGCCACCACGCTCACCTGCGTGATGTCCCGCGCGGTGGTGTAGAAGTCGGGGTGCGCCCGCGTCACGGCGGCGACCGAGCCCTCTTCGTCGAGCTCGTCCACGAGATAGGTCCGGCCCTGGTGCACGTACACGGCCCCCGGGTGGGCCTGGTAGTGGGACTGGGGGGAGTCCATCGTGCCCAGCACCGCGCCGGTGTCCGTCTCGATGATCCGGATCGGCCCGCCGCCGTCCGAGCGCAGGGACACCATCCCCGCCGCGGACTGCGGATGCGTCCAGAACCAGCCGTTCGGCCGTCGGCGCAGGTGCCCGCTGTCCACGAGCGAGCGGAGCACCTCCGGGGCGGTGGGTCCGAAGCGGCCGACCTCCTCCGCGCGCAGCGGCTGCTCCGCCGCGGCCGCGCACAGGTGCGGCGCCAGCACGTAGGGGTTCGACGGGTCGAAGACGGTGGCCTCGACGTCGACGTCGAAGATCGCCTCCGGGTGGTTCACCAAGTACGTGTCGAGGGGGTCGTCGCCGGCCACGAACGTGGCCAGGGCCTCCTGCCCGGCCCGGCCCGCCCGGCCGATCTGCTGGAAGAAGGACGCCCGGGTGCCGGGCCACCCCGCCACGACCACGGCGTCGAGTCCGGCCACGTCGATGCCGAGCTCGAGCGCCGACGTGCTGGCGATCCCGAGCAGCCGTCCGTCCCGCAGCGCCTCCTCGAGCGCCCGGCGCTCCTCGGGGAGGAACCCGGAGCGGTAGGCCGCCACCCGGTGGGCCAGCGAGGGATCGACCTCCTCGAGCTGCCGGTGGGCGATCTGGGCGATCGTCTCCGCCCCCCGGCGGGACTTGATGAACGCGATGGTGCGGACCTGGCGGAGCACCAGGTCAGTGAGCATGTCGGCGGTCTCGGCCAGGGCGGTGCGGCGCACCGGGGCGTCGTTCTCGCCGCCGCCGGCCGTCTGCTCCGGCTCCCAGAGCACCACGGTCACCGGCCCGTGCGGGGAGAAGTCCGTGGTCACCGGTGTCACGTCCGCCTCCGGGACGCCGACCAGCCGGGCGAAGGAGGCGTGCGGCTTGAACGAGGTCGCGGACGCCCCGATGAAGACCGGGTCCGCCCCGTAGAGCCGGCAGATCCGGTGCAGCCGCCGCATGAGGTTGGCCACGTGCGAGCCGAAGACGCCACGGTACGAGTGCGCCTCGTCCACCACGACGTACTTCAGCCGGCGGAGGAAGCGGGACCAGCGGGCGTGGTTGGGCAGCACCCCGTAGTGCAGCATGTCCGGGTTGCACAGCACCACGTCGGCGTGGTCCCGGACCCACCGGCGCTCGGCCGGGTCGGTGTCGCCGTCGTAGGTCGCGGCCCGCAGGGTCGGCAGCCCGAGCGCGTCCAGGCCCTTGAGCTGGTCGGCGGCCAGGGCCTTGGTGGGCGAGAGGTAGAGGGCCGTCGCCTCGTCCGGGTGGCGGACCATGCCCGGGTTCGCCAGCGCCGCGAGCCGGCCGCGGTGCACGGCGTCGGCCACGGGCGCCTGGTAGGCCAGGGACTTCCCGGACGCGGTCCCCGTCGCGACCACCACGTGCCGGGGGGCCAGCACCGCCTGGACCTGGTGCAGGTACGGCGCGTGCACACCGAGCCGTTCGTAGGCGCCGACCACGTCCGGGTGGAGGTGCTCGGGCCACGGCGCCGTCACGGCGTCCCGGTCCGGGATCTCCCGGACGTGGCGCACCTGCTCCGGCGCGTCGCCGCGGCCGAGCAGGGGAAGCAGGGAGTCGTGGTCGGGAGACGGCACCGGTTCATTCTGCCACCGCCGCCCCGGCGGTCCCACCGGCGGACGAGACGGCGGACGAGACGGCGGAACCGCGGCGGGAGGTGCCGGCCCGGGACTCAGCCCCGCGCCGCGGCGGCGGTCCGCCGGTGCACGCGGGCCTCCCACGGACGCAGCACCCCCTCGTCCCCGGGGGCGACGACGTCGGTGCGGTTGCCGATCAGCACCTCGGCGCCGGCCCAGCCGCCGGGCAGGTCGGTGCGGACGTCCTCGCCGGAGACGTTGGCCAGCACCAGCAGCTCCACGTCTCCGAGCCGCCGGGTGAAGGCGTAGAGCTGCTCGTGGTGGGGGAGCAGCATGGTGAAGTCGCCCAGGGCCACGACGGGCTCGGTGTGGCGCAGCTCGATGAGCCGCCGGTAGTGGTGGAACACGGAGTGCTCGTCGGCGCGGGCGGCCTCGGCGTTGACCACCCGGTGGTTGGGGTGGACGGGGATCCACGGGGTGCCGGTGCTGAACCCGGCGTGCTCACCGGCGCTCCACTGCACGGGGGTGCGGGCGTTGTCCCGCCCGGTCCGGCGCAGTCCGGCCAGCACGGCCTCCGGGTCCGCGCCGGCGGCCACGGCGTGGTGGTAGTGGTTGACCGACTCGATGTCGCGGAAGTCCTCGATCGAGCCGAGGTCGGCGTTGGTCATGCCCAGCTCCTCGCCCTGGTACACGTAGGGGGTGCCGCGGTGCAGGTGCAGCAGCGTGGCCAGGCACGTGGCGGAGGCCACCCGGTGGGCGGGGCTGTCGTCGCCGAAGCGGGAGACCACCCTCGGCTGGTCGTGGTTGTTCCAGTACAGCGAGTTCCACCCCGTCTCCTCCAGGCCCTCCTGCCAGCGGCCCAGCGAGGCCTTGAGGTCGGTCAGCCGCAGCGGGGCCGGGTCGAACTTCCCGCCGGGGCCGTGGTCCAGGCCCACGTGCTCGAACTGGAAGACCATGTCCACCTCGGCCCGGGCCGGATCCGTGAACAGGACCGCCTGCTCCACGGTGACCCCGGGCATCTCGCCCACCGTGATGAGCTCGGCGTCCCGGTGCGCGAAGACCTCCCGGTGCATCTCCTGGAGGAACTCGTGGATCCGCGGACCGCAGAGGTAGGAGCCTGACCCGTCGCCCCAGGGCGTCCCGTCCACCGGCGGCCCGTCGTGCAGGCGGCCGTCGGGGGCGACGTCCTTGCTGATCATGTTGATGACGTCCATCCGGAAGCCGTCCACCCCGCGGTCCAGCCACCAGCGCATCATGGCGTACACCGCCTGCCGCACCCGGGGGTTCTCCCAGTTGAGGTCCGGCTGCTTGGCCGAGAACAGGTGCAGGTAGTACTCGCCCGAGGCCTCGTCCAGCTCCCACGTCGAGCCGGAGAAGAAGCTCTGCCAGTTGGTGGGCTCCGCCCCCGGGGCACCGGCCTCCATGCCCGCCCGGGGGGACCGCCACCAGTACCAGTCGCGCTTCGGGGAGTCCGGGGAGGAGCGGGACTCCACGAACCACGGGTGCTCGTCGGAGGTGTGGTTCACCACCAGGTCCATCACCAGCTTCATGCCGCGTCCGTGCACCGCGGCGAGCAGCGCGTCGAACTGTTCCAGGGTGCCGAAGACCGGGTCGACGTCCTGGTAGTCGCTGATGTCGTAGCCGTTGTCGTCCTGCGGGGAGGAGTAGATCGGCGACAGCCAGATCACGTCCACGCCCAGGTCCTGCAGGTGGTCCAGGTGGGCGAGGACGCCGCCGAGGTCGCCGATCCCGTCGCCGTCGGAGTCGGCGAAGGACCGGGGATAGATCTGGTAGACGACCGCGTCGGTCCACCACGCGGGGGCGCCCCCGGTGCCGCTGCCGGTGCCCGGCCGCTGGGCGGTGCTGTCCTGCTGCTGGTGATCGGTGCTCATTCGGCTGCTCCTCGGGTGACGCCGCGGACGACCGCCCGGCGGCAGGCGACGGCACCCCCGGGTGGCGGCGTCGTCGCGCCGGGGCGGCCGGTCTCGATACCCGACCAGTCTGCTCGAACGGAGTGCGTCGGCGACACCGCCGGCCCCGGACGGGAAGCAACACCATCGCACGCGAAGTGTGTTCAAATGAACACCATGTGGATGGCGTCCGTCCGAGCGCCACGATGCACCGCACGGACGGCCCGACCGACCAGGAGAACGGATGACCGACATGCTTCCCGACCGTCGACGCCGGGAGATCCTCGACCGCGTGCGTGCCGCCGGTGCGGTGCGGGTCGCCGACCTGGTCGCCGAGCTGGGCGTGTCCGACATGACGGTGCGCCGGGACCTGGACCGGCTGGCCCGGGACGGGGAGCTGCAGAAGGTGCACGGCGGCGCGAAGCTGCCGGCGGGGTCCTCCGCCGCCGAGCCCGGCTTCGCGCGCAAGTCCGAGCTGCAGCTGCCGGAGAAGGCGGCGATCGCCGCGGCCGCCGAGGCGATGGTGGTCCCGGGGATGTCCGTCGCGCTGAACTCCGGGACCACCACCTTCGCCCTGGCCCGCGCGCTGCGCCGCGTCTGCGGCATCACGGTGGTGACGAACTCCCCGCGCATCGCCGACGTGCTCCGGGACGCACCGGCCACCGGCCAGACCGTGGTCCTGCTGGGCGGCGTGCGCACGCCCTCCGACGCCCTGGTGGGCCCGCTGGCCACCGCGGCCCTGCGCACCCTGCACGTGGACCTGTGCTTCCTGGGCGTGCACGGGCTGTCCGAGCGGGACGGGCTGACCACCCCGAACATGATGGAGGCCGAGCTCAACCGCCTCTTCCTCCAGCGCTGCGACCGCAGCGTGGTGCTGGCCGACTCCACCAAGTGGGGTCTGTCCGGGCTCCACCGCATCGCCGGCCTCGACGAGGTGGACATCGTCCTGACCGACGACGGTCTGGGCGCCGCGGCCCGCGAGACCCTGAGCCGATCCGTCCCCGACCTGCGACTGGAGCCCGTCCGATGACACCGCCCCTGCCCACCGAGCGCGCCGCGACCGTCGCGCACCGGACCCACCACCTCGCCGACGGCCGGGAGGCCGTGTTCTTCAGCGACCGCGGCACCGCACCGGTGGAGCAGGTGGTCGACCGGCGGCCCCTGGACGCCCGCTCCGGGCACGGTGAGGTGCGCTTCGACCGGCTCACGGGGGAGTGGGTGGCGGTGGCCGCCCACCGGCAGGCGCGCACCTACCTGCCCCCGGCCGACCAGTGCCCGCTGTGCCCGTCGGCGGGCGGGCGGGAGTCCGAGGTCCCGGCGGCGGACTTCGACGTCGTCGTCTTCGAGAACCGCTTCCCGTCCCTGGGCCCGGAGCTGGGGGTGCTGCCCGATCCGCACGAGGCGGGGGAGCGGAGCCTGTGGGGCTCCCCGTGGCCGGCGTACGGGCGGTGCGAGGTCGTGGTGTTCACGCCCGAGCACCGGGGCTCCTTCGCGTCCCTGCCCCCGGAGCGGGCGCGGACGGTGGTGGAGGCCTGGGCCCAGCGCACCGACGCACTGTCCGCGCTGCGGGGGGTCCGGCACGTGTTCCCGTTCGAGAACCGGGGCGAGCAGATCGGGGTGACCCTGCACCACCCGCACGGGCAGATCTACGCCTACCCCTACCCCGCACCGCACGCGGCACGCCTGGCCGCGCGCTCCCGGGCCCACCTGGACCGGACCGGCCGGGCCCTGATGGGCGAGGTCCTGGCCGACGAGGCCGAGGCCGGGGACCGGATGGTGCTGGCGGGCGAGCACTTCTCCGCCTACGTCCCCTACGCCGCCCGGTGGCCGCTCGAGGTGCACCTGGTGCCGCACCGGCAGGTCCCCGACCTCGCGGCGCTCACCGGTGCCGAGCGCGACGAGCTCGCGGTGGTCTATCAGGATCTGGTCCAGCGCGTGGACCGGCTCTACGACACGCCGACCCCCTACATCGCCGCCTGGCACCAGAGTCCGGTCGCGACCGCCGACCGGGAGGCCGGCTGGCTGCACCTCCAGCTGACCAGCCCGCGGCGGGCGGAGGACAAGCTGAAGTTCCTCGCCGGCTCCGAGGCGGCCATGGGGGCGTTCATCAACGACGTCACCGCCGAGCAGACCGCCGCACGACTGCGGGAGGCCGCCCGATGACCCGCGGGCGCACCGCCCCGGGGTCCGGGCACGACGACGCCCGGGCGCGGCAGCTCGCGCGCCGCTTCGCCGGGGTGTTCGGCCACGCCCCGGACGGGGTGTGGCGGGCCCCGGGCCGGGTGAACCTCATCGGGGAGCACACCGACTACAACGACGGCTTCGTGCTGCCCTTCGCCCTCGACCGCTCGGCGATGGTCGCGGTCCGGCTGCGCCGCCCCGAGGAGCCGGGACCCGACGGCGGGGCGGCCGGGCACGACGTCGTCGACCTGGCCTCCACCTGGACCCCGGACGGCACCGGGCTGTCCCGGGCCCGGCTCCGGGTCGCGGACCTGGTCCCGGGAGCCGTGGCCGGGTGGGGGGCGTACCCGGCCGGGGTCGTGCACGTGCTGTCCGGGCCGGACGGCGTGCGGGTGCCCGGCTTCGAGCTGCTGCTGGACTCCACCGTGCCGGTCGGGGCGGGGCTGTCGTCGTCGCACGCCGTGGAGGTCGCCACGATCGTGGCGCTCGACGACCTGCTCGCCCTGGGACTGGACCGCCCGGCCATGGCGCGGCTGACCCAGCGGGCGGAGAACGAGTTCGTCGGCGCGCCCACCGGGATCATGGACCAGTCGGCCTCGCTGCGGGGCCGGGCCGGCGCGGCGCTGTTCCTGGACTGCCGCTCCCTGGAGGCCGAACTCGTGCCCCTGCCCCTCGCCGAGCACGGGCTCACCGTCCTGGTGGTCGACACGCGAGTCGCCCACTCCCACGCCGACGGCGGCTACGCCGCCCGCCGCGCCGCCTGCGAGCGCGGGGCCGCCGCCCTCGGGGTGGGCTCCCTGCGCGACGTCCCCCGCGACACCGACCTCGGGGCGCTGGACGAGGAGACCGCCCGGAGGGTCCGCCACGTGCTCACCGAGAACGACCGGGTCCTGGAGACCGTCGAACGGCTGCGGGCCGGGGACGTGACCGGGATCGGGGAGCTGCTGGCGGCCTCGCACGCCTCCCTGCGCGACGACTACGAGGTCTCCTGCCCCGAGCTGGACCTCGCCGTCGACACCGCACGGGGCGCCGGCGCGGTCGGGGCGCGGATGACCGGCGGGGGGTTCGGGGGCAGCGCGATCGCCCTGGTCCCCGCGGACGCGGCCGAGCGGATCGCCGCCACCGTGGCCGAGGCCTTCGCCCGGGCCGGCCACCGGGCCCCGGACGCCTTCCTCGTCGCACCCGGCGACGGCGCCGGGCGGGTGCTCTGAGGACCCGGCCCGGCGCCTCCGGTCACGAACCTGACACGGGTCACGTCCTCGGGGGCCGCGTGCCAGAATGACCGCATGAGCAACCCCATGAACATCTCCGGGCAGCACCCCGACCAGGAGGACCGCGCGCACCGGCCCCCGGTCACGGAGCTGTCCCCGGAGCAGTGCTGGGAGCACCTCTACAGTTCGCGCTTCGGCCGGATCGCCACCACGGACGGCGAGGAGATCGAGATCACCCCGATCAACCTCGTGGCCGACGACGAGAAGATCTACTTCCGCACCGCCCGGGGCACCAAGCTGCTGCACCTGGTGCTCGACGAGCACGTCGCCGTGCAGGTCGACCAGGCGCAGGGCGGGGAGGCGTGGTCCGTGCTCGTGCGGGGCCGGGCCCGCCGGCTGACCGACCCGGAGGAGACCGCACGGGTGGACCAGCTGCCGCTGCGGCCGTGGGTGGGCACCACCAAGCCCGAGTACGTCGAGGTGGCCCCGGCCAAGGTGACCGGCCGGGTGTTCCGCCTGGGCCACTGACCCGGGCCGCTGACCCGGGCCGCTGACCCGGGCCGCTGATCCGGTTCCGGCGGCGGGGCCGCCGTCCCGCACGGCGTCCCGGGCCCCGCCGCGCTTGTAGCCTGGAGGCGTGGCACAGCACCGGATCGTCCTCCACTACGTCTTCACCCCGCTCCCCGACCCCACGGCCGTGATGCTCTGGCAGCGCGCCCTGTGCGAGGGCCTGGGCCTGCGCGGACGGATCATCGTCTCCCGGCACGGGATCAACGCCACCGTGGGCGGCGAGATCACGGCCCTCAAGCAGTACACGCGGGCCACCCGCTCCTACCCCGGCTTCCGGGACACGGCGCCCACCTGGTCGGACGGCTCGGCCGAGGACTTCCCGCGGCTGTCCGTCAAGGTCCGCGACGAGCTGGTGTCCTTCGGTGCTCCCGAGGAGCTCGAGGTCGACGAGGTCGGGGTCGTCGGCGGCGGCATCCGCCTGGCCCCCGCCGAGGTGGACGAGCTGGTGGCCCGCCGCGGGGAGGACGTCGTGTTCTTCGACGGCCGCAACGCCCACGAGGCGCGGATCGGGCGCTTCCGCGGGGCCGTGGTCCCGGACGTGGCGCACACCCGGGACTTCGTGGCCGAGCTCGACTCCGGGAAGTACGACCACCTCAAGGACCGCCCCGTGGTCACCTACTGCACCGGCGGGATCCGCTGCGAGGTGCTCTCCGCACTGATGCGCAACCGCGGCTTCGAGGAGGTCTACCAGCTCGACGGCGGCATCGCCGAGTACGGCCGCGAGCGTGGGGACCGGGGGCTGTGGGAGGGCTCCCTGTACGTCTTCGACCGGCGGATGCACATGCGGTTCACCCCGGCGGCGGTCACCCTCGGGCGCTGCGACCGGTGCGCCGCCCCCGCCAACCGCTTCCTCAACTGCGCGGACGCGACCTGCCGCGCCCTGGTCCTCGTGTGCCCGGACTGCCAGGAGGAGCTCCCGGAGCTCACCTGCCCCGCCGGGTGCGGGGCCGATCCGGACGACCCGCCCGACGACGCCCTGGCCGCCTCCGTGCCGGCCGCGGGCCCCCGTGCCCGGACCGGGGAGCGCTGACATGGCCACCGACGTGCCCCGCCCCGCCGCGGGCCCCGCCTTCTCCCGGGTCCCGGGGACGCCCGCCTCCGACGACCCGCGGGCGCTGGCCGAGCTGCACACCGCCCTGCGCCGGACGGGCTTCACCCACGACCGCGTGGCGGACCTGCTGGGCGGGGCCGCCATGGACGCGCTCGCCCGGGACCAGGCCGTGCCCGCCCTGCGGGTGCTCGAGCCGGCCCTCGGCGCGCCGGGGCACCCGGACCGGGGACTGGCCGGCGTCGTCGCGCTCTTCCTGCTCGGGCGCACCGTCCCCGCGGACGTGCTCGGCGGGGCACCCGTGCAACCGGCGCAGCTCGTGGGCGCGGGTCTCGCGGAGGAGACGGCGGGCGGGCTGCGCGCCACCGTGGACCTGCGCCCCCACGCGTCCGACGACGGGACGGAGCTGTACGTGGCCAGCGACCTCGGCGAGTCCCAGCGCCCCGGCGTGCTGCGCCGCGACCACGTGCTGGGCATCGGGCAGGCGTCCCTGACACTGGCCCGGACCACCGACCGCCGCCGGGTGGACCGGGCGCTGGACCTGGGCACCGGGTGCGGCATCCAGACGTTCCACCTGCTCGCCCACGCGGGGCACGTGACCGCCACCGACGTCTCGGACCGGGCGCTCGGCTTCACCCGCTTCAACCTGCTGCTCAACGCCCGCGCCCTGGACGTCGACCCCGACCGGCTCGAGGACCGGGTGAGCCTGCGCACGGGCTCCCTGCTGGATCCCGTGCGCGGCGAGCAGTTCGACCTCGTGGTGTCCAACCCGCCGTTCGTCATCACGCCCCGGACCGCCGGCGAGGACGCGGAGGACCGCTTCACCTACCGGGACGGCGGCCTGCCGGGGGATCGGATCGTCGCCGACCTCGTGGAGGGCCTCCCCGGTGTCATGGCCCCCGGAGCCACCGCGCACCTGCTCGGCAACTGGGAGGTGGCCGCGCCGCCGCCCGGGGACGGGCGACCGGCCGCCGAGCGCTGGATGCTCCGGCCCGAGCGGTGGGTCCCCGAGGACGTGGACGCCTGGTTCGTGCAGCGGGAGCTGACCGGCCCGGAGGAGTACGCCGAGACGTGGCTGCGTGACGCCGCGGAGTCCCGCGACCCCGACCGCTACGAACGCGCCTACCGCGCCTACCTCGACGACTTCGCCGCCCGCGGCGTCGAGGCCGTGGGCTTCGGCATGATCAGGCTCCGCCGTCCGGCCCGGACCCGGCACGGCGGCGCGCTGCGCCGCTTCGAGCACGTCCCCCACCCGGTCCAGCATCCCCTCGCCCCCGCGCTCGCGGCGACGTGGGAACGGGCCGACTGGCTCGCCGCGCACCCGCAGGACTGGACGGACACCCGGTTCGTCGCCGCCGAGGACGTCACCGAGGAGCGCCACCAGCGTCCGGGCGCCGAGCACCCCGGCGTGATCCTGCTCCGGCAGGGAGCCGGGCTGCGCCGGACCGTGGTGCTCTCGAGCGAGGCCGCGGGCTTCGCCGGGGCGTGCGACGGCGAGCTGAGCGCCCGGCAGATCCTCGGGGCGCTCGCGGCCCTGCTGGAGTGGGAGGGCGACGAGCGCCGGAGGCTGACCGAGGAGGTCCGCCACCTCGTGCACGACGGGTTCCTGGTGCCGCAGGAACCCACGACGACTCCGGCCTGAGCACCCCGGTGGACGGATGGGCAGGAGACGCCGCGGCGGTGGCAGTGGAAGGATGGGAGCATGACCATCGGAGAGAACCTGAACCCCATCAAGACCCTCGACAAGGACACCGTCTGGAGGCTCCTCGACAAGCACCCGTTCGGCCGGCTGGCCGTCGAGGCGGCCGGACTCGTGGACATCTTCCCCGTGAACTACGTGGTCCACCAGCACAAGCTTTACTTCCGCACCGCCCAGGGGTCCAAGCTCTCGAGCCTCATCGTCAACGACCAGGTCGCGTTCGAGATCGACGAGGTCTCGCCGGACGACGTCGTGCGCTCCGTGGTGGTGCACGGGAGGGCCCGCCGGCTCGAGACGCGCGCGGAGATCGACGCCGCGGAGGAGCTGCCGCTGAAGCCGTGGGCGCCCACGCTGAAGTACAACTTCGTGGTCATCGACGTGGAGACGGCGACCGGCCGTGAGTTCACGATCGCCGACGAGCCCGAGCACCACCCCGCCTGAGCCCGCCCACCGCCGGCCCGGCCCCCGCCGTCCGCGGGCGGCCGGGCGCCCGTCCGGGGCCGCGGTCGTCCCCGGGTCCCGCCGCGCGGGGGTTGACGACGGTGACGCGTTATGGTGGAGCGCAACGGCGGGCCGACGCCCGTCCGCCCCGACGTCCAGCAGCGCCGCGGCCCGCGG
This sequence comes from Kocuria kalidii, assembly GCF_044462225.1. Lineage (NCBI taxonomy): Bacteria > Bacillati > Actinomycetota > Actinomycetes > Micrococcales > Micrococcaceae > Kocuria > Kocuria kalidii. Next base: position 12,595 of record NZ_JBISWJ010000066.1, read on the forward strand.
CACCGCGGACCGCAGCAAGGAGTACCGTGCCAACGAAGGCCCCCCAGAGCCCGGGAACGGGCAAGAGCCTGCTCATCGTGGAGTCCCCGTCGAAGGTCAAGACCATCGCCGGGTACCTCGGCGACGCCTACGAGGTCGAGTCCTCGATGGGTCACATCCGCGACCTCCCGCAGCCCTCGGAGCTGCCGGCGGAGCTCAAGAAGGGGCCCTACGGGAAGTTCGCGGTGGACGTGGAGCACGGCTTCGAGCCGTACTACGTGGTGAACCCGGACAAGAAGAAGAAGGTCACCGAGCTCCGGCGCAAGCTCAAGGACGCGGACGCGCTCTACCTCGCCACCGACGGCGACCGCGAGGGGGAGGCCATCGCGTGGCACCTCCTGGAGGTGCTCAAGCCCAAGATCCCCGTCTACCGGCTGACCTTCTCCGAGATCACCCGCGAGGCCATCGAGCGCGCGTTCGGCGAGCTCCGTGAGCTCGACCAGGACCTGGTCGACGCGCAGGAGACCCGGCGCATCCTGGACCGGCTCTACGGCTACGAGATCTCCCCCGTGCTGTGGCGCAAGATCGCCTCGGGCCTGTCCGCCGGGCGCGTGCAGTCCGTGGCGACGCGGCTCGTCGTGGAGCGGGAGCGCAAGCGCATGGCGTTCGTGCCCGCCGACTACTGGGACCTCAGCGGGACGTTCGCCCGGGCCGACGGCGAGGACGCCGGCACCGCCTTCAGCGCCCGGCTGTCCTCCGTGGACGGCAAGCGGGTGGCCGGGGGCCGGGACTTCGGCGACGACGGCGTGCTCAAGGGCGCCGCCGACAAGCTCGCGCACCTGGACGAGCCGGCGGCGCGCGAACTGGCCGCCGGCCTCGAGGACGCGGCGTTCACGGTCCGGTCGCTGGAGACCAAGCCCTACACCCGCCGCCCGGCCGCGCCCTTCACGACCTCCACGCTGCAGCAGGAGGCGGCGCGCAAGCTGCGCTTCACCTCCCGCACCACCATGCAGGTGGCGCAGAAGCTGTACGAGAACGGCTACATCACCTACATGCGCACCGACTCCGTGGCGCTGTCCGACCAGGCGGTCACGGCCGCCCGGCGGCAGGCCACGGACCTCTACGGCGCCGACTTCGTGCCCGGCTCCCCGCGCCTCTACAGCTCCAAGGCGAAGAACGCCCAGGAGGCGCACGAGGCCGTGCGCCCCGCCGGCGACTCGTTCCGCACCCCGAACCAGGTCCGCGGGGAGCTCACCGCGGACGCGTACCGGCTCTACGAGCTGATCTGGAAGCGCACGGTCGCCTCCCAGATGGCGGACGCCAAGGGCTCGACGGCCACCGTGCGGCTCGGCGCGACGTCGTCCGCCGGTCGCGACGCCGAGTTCTCCGCGTCCGGCACCGTCATCACGTTCCGCGGGTTCCTCGCGGCCTACGAGGAGGGCCGGGACGAGGACCCCGCCGAGGGCAAGGAGGCCAAGGACGGCAAGGACGGCGACAAGCGCCTCCCGAGGATGGCGGAGGGCGACCGGCTGGACGCCGCCGAGGTCGAGGCGGACGGGCACCGCACCTCGCCGCCCCCGCGCTACACCGAGGCGTCCCTGGTCAAGGTGCTCGACGAGCTGGGCATCGGCCGGCCCTCGACCTACGCGGCCACCATCTCCACGATCATGGACCGCGGCTACGTCCGGGTGCGGGGGTCCGCGCTGATCCCCTCGTGGACGGCGTTCTCCGTGGTGCGCCTGCTCGAGGAGCACTTCTCCGACTACGTGGACTACGACTTCACGGCGGAGATGGAGGAGGGGCTCGACCGCATCGCCCGCGGCGAGGAGGACAGCACCGACTGGCTGCAGGACTTCTACTTCGGCTCGCAGGGCCACGAGAACGGGCTCAAGCCCATCGTGGACGACCTCGGCGAGATCGACGCCCGCGCGGTGAACTCGATCCCCGTGACCGGGGACATCACGCTGCGGGTCGGCAAGTTCGGCCCCTATCTCGAGGTGACCGGGGCCGTGGACCCGGAGACCGGGGAGATCACCGAGCCGATCCGGGCGAACGTGCCGGAGGACCTCGCCCCCGACGAGCTCACGCCGGACAAGGCCCGCGAGCTCATCGAGACGGGCAAGGCCGACGGGCGCGAGCTCGGCCGGGACCCGGAGACCGGGCGCGCCATCGTGGCCAAGGACGGCCGCTACGGGCCCTACGTGACGGAGGTGATCCCCGAGCCCACCGCCGAGGAGCTCGCGGCCCTGCCGGTCGAGTACTACAAGAACGGCAAGCCCAAGCCCCCGAAGAAGCCGGTCAAGGCGAAGCCCCGCACGGGGTCGCTGCTGTCCACGATGACCCTGCAGGAGGTGACCCTCGAGGACGCGCTCAAGATCCTGTCCCTGCCGCGCACGCTCGGCACGGACGCGGAGGGCACCGAGATCACCGTGCAGAACGGCCGGTTCGGCCCCTACCTCAAGAAGGGCTCCGACTCCCGCTCGCTGCAGTCCGAGGAGCAGCTGTTCACGGTGACCCTCGAGGAGGCCCTGCAGATCTACGCCCAGCCCAAGCAGCGCGGCCGCGGCAGCGCCAAGCCGCCGCTGGCGGACCTGGGGGTCGACCAGATCACGGAGCGGCCCATGGTGATCAAGGACGGCCGCTTCGGTCCGTACATCACCGACGGGGAGACCAACGTGACGGTCCCGCGCGGCGAGACCGTGGAGCAGATCACCCCGGCGCGCGCCAGCCAGCTGCTCGCGGAGAAGCGTGCCCAGGGCCCCGCTCCCAAGAAGACGGCACGCTCCGCGGCCAAGGGCACCACGACGAGGAGCAGCGCCAAGAAGACCGGCACGACGAAGACCGGCACGACGAAGAGCGCCGCCAGGAAGCCCGCGGCGGCCAAGCCCGCCCGGGCCGGGACCAAGGGCTGAGCCGCCCGCCCGCGGGTCGGACACGGAACTCGAAGGAGCACCACCGCATGCGTCTCGGAGTCCTCGACGTGGGGTCGAACACCGTCCACCTCCTCCTGCTGGACGTCTACCCCGGCTCCCGGCCCGAGCCGTACGCGTCGCACAAGCTCGCGCTGCGGCTGGTGCAGTACCTCGACGCGGACGGCAACATCTCCGACGCCGGCCGGGACGCCCTCACGGCCTTCGTGGTCGAGGCCCGGGACTTCGCCGTGGAGAACCGCGCCGAGGACTTCCTGGCCTTCGCGACGTCGGCGATCCGCGAGGCCGGCAACGGGGCGCAGGTGCTGGACCACGTGCAGTCGCGCTCGGGCGTCACCCTCACCGAGCTGGCGGGGGACCAGGAAGCGGCCGTCACGTTCTTCGCGGTGCGCCGCTGGTTCGGCTGGGGCGCGGGGACCGTCCTGGACCTGGACATCGGCGGCGGGTCCTTCGAGATGGCCCTGGGCGGCAACGCCCTGCCCACCGCGGCGACCTCCGTGCCGCTGGGCGCGGGGCGGCTCACCCGCACCTTCATCGCCGGTGACGTCCCGACCCCGAAGGAGATGAAGGCCATGCGCAAGCACGTGCGCCACGAGCTCAAGCCCGCCGTCGCCCGCATCCGCGAGGCCGGCGAGCCCACCTGCGTGGCCGGGACCTCCAAGACCTTCCGCTCCCTGGCCCGGATCTGCGGGGCCGCCCCCTACGACATGGGACCGTACGTGCCCCGCACCCTCCACCTCGAGGACCTGCGGCTGTGGGCCCGCCGGATGGAGGCCATGTCCCCGGACGAGCGCGCCGAGCTGCCGGGGGTCTCCTCGGCCCGGGCCCGTCAGATCCTCGCGGGAGCCGTGGTGGCCGAGTCCGCCATGGACGCCTACGGCATCGACTCGATCCGGATCTGTCCGTGGGCGCTGCGCGAGGGGCTCATCCTGCGCCGCCTCGACCAGCTGAGCAGCCACTCCGACGTCCGCACCGTGGACCCCCGCCACCTCGTGGGTGCCGCATGAGCGAGCAGCCGGGCTCCGCGGCGGAGCCGTACCGTCCCCACGTGGCGCTGTCCACGAGCTCCCTCTACCCGCTCGGCGTCCCGGAGACCTTCGAGGCGGCCGTGGAACTGGGCTACGACAGCGTGGAGGTCCTCGTCACGCACGAGCGGATGAGCCAGCTCACCCACCAGCTGCAGGACCTCGTGCAGCGTCACCAGCTCCCCATCTCCACCATCCACGCCCCCACCCTGCTGCTGACCCAGCAGGTCTGGGGCAAGTCCTGGACCAAGATCCAGATGGCCGCCGCGCTGACCGAGCAGGTGGGCGCCGAGGTCGTGGTGGTCCACCCGCCCTTCCGCTGGCAGCGCCGGTACGCCGCGAACTTCGTGGAGGGCGTGCGGGTGGTCTCCCGGGCCACGGGCGTGAAGATCTCCGTGGAGAACATGTACCCCTGGCGGGTCCGCGGTCGCGACACCGTCGTCTACGCCCCGCACTACAGCCCGCTGGGCCTGGACTACGACTGGGTCACGTGGGACTTCTCCCACGCGGCGACGGCCCGGATGGACTCCCTGGCCGCCATCCAGGAACTGGGCTCCCGGCTGGGGCATGTGCACCTCACCGACGGGTCGGGGGAGACCACGGCGGACGAGCATCTGCTGCCCGGCCACGGCGTGCAGCCGGTGGCCGAGTCCCTCGAGTTCCTCGCCTCCACCCGGTGGCAGGGCATCATCGGGGTCGAGGTCTCGACGCGCCGCTCGAAGAACGCCGAGGAGCGCACGCAGTGGCTCGCGGAGTCCCTCGAGTTCGCCCGCCGGCACACGAGCCTGCCCCACACGTCGGACGGCGCGGGCGGCACTGAGGACACCGGCAGCACCGGAGCCTCCGGCCGCACGGGGGTCGCCGACGGCTCGGAAGCCCCCGGCGGCACGGAAGCCACCGACCGCACCGAGGCCACCGACGGCTGACGTCCGCGGACGCCCCGCGCGACCGACCGCGCCCGTCGGTCCGCCCGTGACGATCCCACCGTGAAGTCTTATCGCGACGATCCCACCGCGACGATCCGACTGCACCGACCGCCCACGACCGAACCACCGTCACCGAAGCACCCGCACCGATGAGAGGACCTCACCGACCATGACCCCTGTACTCGCCTTCCTGGGCTGCGGCTCCATGAACGGATCCATCCTGCGGGGGGTGCTGGCCTCCGGCGTGCCCGTCGAGCAGATCAGGGCCACCGTGCGCTCCGCGGAGAGCGCCCGCCGGCTCGAGGACGAGACCGGGGTGCGCCCGTACGTCACGGGGGAGGACCCGGAGGCCAACCGGCGGGCCGCGCAGGAGGCCGACGTCGTGCTGCTCGGCGTGAAGCCGGTCGGCATCCTCGACCTCGCGCGCGAGATCGCCCCCGCCGTGCGCCCCGGCACCGTCGTGGCGTCGGTGGCCGCGGGCATCTCCGTCGGTGCCCTCGAGCGCGCTCTCCCCGCCGGGCAGCCGGTGGTGCGGACCATGCCGAACACGCCCTCCAGCGTGAGGCGCGGGGTCGTCTCGGTGACTCCGGGTGCCGCCACGACCCCGGAGCAGACGGACTCCGTGCGCGCCGTGCTCGAGGCCGTCGGCACCGTGGTCGAGGTCCCCGAGGAGCAGGTCGACGCCGTGACCGGCGTCTCGGGCTCCGGGCCCGCCTACGTGTTCCTGCTCGCCGAGGCCATGCAGCGGGCGGGAGAACGGATGGGGCTGCCCCAGGACGTGGCGCGGGTCCTCGCGAAGGAGACCGTCTCCGGCGCGGGGGAGCTGCTGCGGCCGGCGGAGGCCGACCCCGGGGCCCTGCGCAAGGCCGTCACCAGCCCCAAGGGCACCACGGACCGGGCCATCACGACCTTCCAGGACAACGGCTTCGAGGACCTCGTGGCGTCCGCCGCCCGGGCCTCGGCCGACCGCTCGGCGGAGCTCACCCGGGAGTTCAGCGCGGAGTGAGCCTGCCCGGGGGCGGACCCCCGGGTCAGGGACGGGCCGCGAAGCGCTCGAGCAGGTCCACGTGGCCCGAGACGATGAGCAGGTCGCGGGACGTGACCTTCGTGTCGGGGCGGGCGTACGTGAAGTCCTCGCCCGGCGACTTCACGCCCACCACCGTCACGCCGTACTTCGAGCGCACGTTGGAGTCGCCCAGTGTGAAGCCCTGCACCTCCCGCGGGGGATACATCTTGACGATCGCGAAGTCGTCGTCGAACTCGATGTAGTCCAGCAGCCGGCCGGAGACGAGGTGCGCGGTGCGCCGCCCCGCGTCCGCCTCCGGGAAGATCACGTGGTGCGCCCCGATGCGGGACAGGATCTTGCCGTGCGAGGGCGTGATGGCCTTCGCCCAGATCCGGCTCACGCCGAGGTCCACGAGGTTCGCCGTGATGAGCACGCTCGACTCGATGGAGGTTCCCACGCCCACCACGGCCGAGTCGAACTCGGCCGCGCCCAGCTGGCGCAGGGCGTCGATGTCCGTGGCCTCGGCCTCCACCACGTGGGTGAGCTGCCCCGAGAGCTTCTGGACCAGGTGGGCGTCCTTCTCCACGCCCAGGACCTCCCGGCCCTGGCGCGCCAGCTGGAGCGCGGTGGCCGTGCCGAAGCGGCCGAGGCCGATCACGAGGACGGGCACGCTGTGGGACGAACGGTCAGCCAATGATCGGCCTTTCCTCGGGGTAGTTGTACAGACGCCGGCGCGAGCGCAGCGCCAGGGCGGCGGCCACGGTGGTGATGCCGATGCGACCGACGAACATGGTCGCGACGAGCACGTACTTGCCCTCCGGCGGCAGCTCCGCGGACAGGCCCACGCTCAGCCCGCACGTGGCGTAGGCGGAGATCACCTCGAAGAGCACCCGGTCCAGGGGGGCGTCCGTGAGCGCCAGCAGGAACCCGCAGGCCACCAGCACGATGGTCGCCCCCATCATGATGACCGAGATGGCGATCCGCAACGCCTCCTCGGGCACGGTCCGGTAGAAGGCGATCACGGACCGGTCGCCGCGGGCCTCGGCCAGGACCGCGAGGAACACGACGGCCAGCGTGGTGACCTTGATGCCGCCGGCGGTGGACGCCGAGCCGCCGCCCGCGAACATCATGGCGTCCGTCATCAGCAGCGTCTGCTGCAGCTCGCTGTTGGTGTCGACCAGGGCGAATCCGCCCGAGCGCATGTTGACCGAGGAGAAGAAGCCGTTGAAGATCTTCTCGCCCACGGAGAGGTCCCGCAGCGTCCCCGGGTTGGACCACTCGAACGCGGTGTACATGATCCACGCCAGCACCAGCAGCACGGTCGTGGTCGTCACGGTGAGCTTCGTGTTGAGGTTCCACCGGGTGAACCGCAGCCCGACCTGCCGCACCACCAGGATGACGGGGAAGCCGAGGGAACCGATGAACACCCCGAGGGCGATGGGCACCACGATCAGCCACGAGGTCGTGTAGGGCCCGAGACCGGCCTCGTTCGGGACGAACCCGCCGTTGTTGAACGCCGAGATCGCGTAGAAGATCCCGTGCCACAGAGCCGTCGGGATCGGCTCGCCCTCGACCAGGAACCCGACCGTCAGCACCGCGGCCAGCACCGCCTCGATGCTCACGGACGTCAGCACGATGACCTGCAGGAGCGAGCCGACCTCGCCGAGCCGCCCGATGTTCAGGGCCTCCTGCGTCAGGAGCCGCGACCTCAGGCCCAGCTTGCGGCCCACGGCCAGCGCGAGGATCGACGTCATCGTCAGGGTGCCCAGCCCGCCGATCTGCATCGCGATCATGATGACGAACTGGCCGAAGAACGACCAGTGCGCGCCGGTGGGGACCGTGGTCAGCCCGGTCACGGTGACGGCGGACGTCGCGGTGAACACCGCGTCCTCCAGCGACGTCTGCACGCCGGGCGCGGCGGACACCGGCAGCCACAGCAGGAGCGAGAAGAGGGTGAGCACGACGGCGAAGACGATCAGCGCCAGGCGGGCCGGGGAGGACGCCGCGATCCGGTCCACGAGGTCGCGCAGGGAGGTCAGCCGCCAGAACCGGCCCCGCTCCTCAGGGGGGACCCACTGGCCGCGCTGCAGGTTGCTCACGGGCCCTCCTCGTGGTGTCCGGACCGCCGGATCGCACCGGGGCGGGCGCGGCGGTCGCCGCGGCCGCTGACAGTATCGCACTGCCCGTACCGCGGGGGCGCGACGACACATAGTCGGAGGCGGGCGGGCCCCGGGACGCCGGCCGGCGCCCCGGGTGATCTAATGTCGGTGTGACTCCTGCTACATCCGGGCCCGGCGCCCCGTATCCGACCCGTCTGTTCTGGGACCCCGCCCTGCTCGAGTACAACTTCGGGGACCACCACCCCATGCACCCGTCCCGGCTCGAGGCCACGTACCGCCTCGTCCAGGAGTTCGGCCTGGACGGCCGGGACAACGTCACCGTGGAGGCCCCGCAGGTGGCCCCGGACGAGGTCCTCCACCTCGTGCACCCGCAGCACTACGTCGACTCGGTCCGCGCCGTCAGCGCCGACCCGTCCGTCCACGTTCCCGACTGCGGCCTCGGCACCGATGACACCCCCGCCTATCCGGGGGTGCACGAGGCGAGCGCCCGGCTCGTGGGCGGCAGCTACCAGGCCGCGGCGGCCGTCCTCGCGGGGGACGCGGTGCACGCCGTGAACTTCGGGGGCGGGATGCACCACGCCCACGCGGAGAAGGCCAGCGGCTTCTGCATCTACAACGACTGCGCCGTGGCGGTCCAGCACCTGCTGGACCAGGGAGTCCGGCGGGTCGCCTACGTGGACGTCGACGGCCACCACGGGGACGGGACCCAGTCGATCTTCTACGAGGACCCCCGCGTCCTGACGATCTCGCTGCACGAGACGGGCCTGTCGCTGTTCCCGGGCACGGGGTTCGCCAACGAGACCGGCCGCGGTGCGGCGGAGGGCCACGCCGTGAACGTCGCCATGCCCACGGCCTCCGACGACTCCATGTGGCTGCGCGCCTTCGACGCCGTGGTCCCGCCCCTGCTGCGCCAGTTCCGGCCGGAGGTCGTGGTGAGCCAGCACGGCTGCGACTCCCACTTCGCCGACGAGCTCACCCACCTGCGGGTCAGCGTGGACGCGCAGCGGCAGACCGCCGTGGCCCTGGCCGGGCTGGCCCACGAGCTGTGCGAGGGCCGGTGGATCGCCACGGGCGGGGGCGGCTACAACTGCTACGACGTGGTGCCCCGCTCCTGGACGCACCTGGTCGGCATCGCGGCCGGCCACCCGATCGACGTGCGCACGGCGGTGCCGCAGCCGTGGCGCGACCACGTGCGCGAGCGCTACGGCGCCGACGCGCCCCGGGTCATGGGCGACGAGGTGGACCTGTGGTGGCGCTCCTGGGAGGTGGGCTTCGACCCGAACGACGAGACGGACCGCACCATCATGGCCACCCGCAAGGAGATCTTCCCCCAGTGGGGGCTGGATCCGTGGTTCGACTGAGCCCGCTGCACGAGGGCCGCGGCGACCCCGGCAGTGACCCGGGCAGTGACCCCGGCAGTGGCCCCGGCGGCGGCACGGACGTGCCGGTGCCGGGAGCCGCGGGGCATCCCGTTTACAGTGATCGGATGGGCAACAACGACGTGTTCGCGGTGATCGCCGACAAGACCCGGCGGGGCATCCTCACCGCACTGAAGGACGGCGAACGCCCCGTGGGGGACCTCGTGGCCGAGCTGGGCGTCTCCCAGCCCACCGTCTCGAAGCACCTGAAGATCCTGCGGGAGGCCGGTATGGTGTCCATGGAGGCCCAGGGGCAGCGGCGTCTCTACGCCGTGCAGCCGGAGCCGCTGGCCGAGGTGACCGCCTGGATCGACGAGATCGCGGACGGGGCGGCGCCGGTCCCCCCGGCGCTGCCGGATCCCGGCACCGAGGACGTCTCCGCGACCGGCCACGGGACCGAGGTGCCGGACGGTGCCGGCACGGAGGCCGGGCCGGGGCCCGCGGCCGCCGTTCCGCCGCCGCCCCTCGCACCCCGTCCGGAACGGTCCGCGGGCGGCACGACAGCACGCCCCGACCGGGGGACGGGGAGCCGCGCGGCGGACATCCTCTCGAGCCTCTCCGGCCTGCGCCGCCGCAGACGGCCCCCGCGGCGGTGACCGGCACGACCCACACGATCCGAAAGAGGAGCACCATGCACGAGGACCTGTACCCGATCCGACAGGCAGTACTGGCCCGCAACCCGGGAGAGGTCGAGTTCCACCAGGCCGTGGACGAGGTCTTCGACTCCCTCGGACCCGTGGTGGCGCGCCACCCCGAACTCCTCGACGCCGCGGTGCTCGAGCGGGTCTGCGAACCGGAGCGCCAGATCATCTTCCGCGTCCCGTGGACCGACGACCAGGGCCGGGTGCACATCAACCGGGGGTTCCGCGTGGAGTTCAACTCCGCCCTCGGGCCCTACAAGGGCGGTCTGCGCTTCCACCCGTCCGTCTACCTCGGCATCGTGAAGTTCCTGGGCTTCGAGCAGATCTTCAAGAACGCCCTGACCGGGATGCCCATCGGCGGCGGCAAGGGCGGCTCGGACTTCGACCCGAGCGGTCGCTCCGACGCGGAGGTCATGCGCTTCTGCCAGTCCTTCATGACCGAGCTCTACCGCCACATCGGCGAGTACACCGACGTCCCCGCCGGTGACATCGGGGTCGGCGGGCGCGAGATCGGCTACCTCTTCGGCCAGTACAAGCGGATCACCAACCGCTACGAGTCCGGTGTGCTCACGGGCAAGGGCCTGAGCTGGGGCGGGTCGCTGGTGCGCACCGAGGCCACCGGCTACGGGACCGTCGTGTTCGCCCAGGAGATGCTGCGCACCCGCGGGCAGTCGTTCGACGGGCAGACCGTGCTGGTCTCCGGCTCCGGCAACGTGGCGACCTTCGCGATCGCCCGGGCCCAGCAGCTGGGCGCCACGGTGGTGACGGCGTCGGACTCGAGCGGCTACGTGGTGGACCCCGACGGCATCGAGCTGGAGCTGCTCCGCCAGATCAAGGAGACCGAGCGCGGCCGGATCTCGGAGTACGCCGAGCGTCGCGGCGGACGAGCCCGGTTCATCGCGAAGGGCTCCGTCTGGGACGTCCCCGGCACCGTGGCCCTGCCGTGCGCCACGCAGAACGAGCTGGACGGCTCCCACGCCAAGAAGCTGGTCGAGCACGGCGTGCTCGCCGTGGCCGAGGGGGCCAACATGCCCACCACCGGCGAGGCCGTGCGACTGTTCCAGGAGGCGGAGGTGCTCTTCGGGCCGGGCAAGGCGGCCAACGCCGGTGGCGTGGCCACCTCGGCCCTGGAGATGCAGCAGAACGCCTCCCGCGACTCCTGGACCTTCGACTACACCGAGGAGCGCCTCGAGCAGATCATGACGTCGATCCACGACCGGTGCGCGGAGACCGCCGAGGACTACGGCATGCCCGGGAACTACGTGGCCGGCGCCAACATCGCCGGCTTCGTCAAGGTCGCCGGCGCCATGATGGCGCAGGGCCTCATCTGATCCCGGCCGGACCGGGCCCCGCCGCGCCCGGTCCGGCCGCCGACCGGGGCTCCCGACACGTCGGGACCCGCGATCACCCCCCGGAGGGCCGCATTGGCCCTACCCTGGAGACTATGGCAATGCATCAGCAGGTCCTGCAGTGGCTGGAGAACGAGCTGTTCGACGGCCACCTCGTGCTGGGCCAACAACTGCCCTCGGACCGCGATCTCGCGGCCATCCACCGCGTGTCCCGCAGCACCATGCGGGAGGCGCTCAAGACGCTCGAGGCCCAGGGCATCGTCCGTCTGTTCGACGGGCCGCGCAAGTCGATCCTGCCCATGCTGGTGCGGGAGCCGGCGGCCTCCGCGGGTCCCGCGCTGCAGCTGCACATGGCCACGTCCGACTACCCGCTGCGGGACATCGTGCAGACCAGGGTGCTGCTCGAGACGTGGGCCCTGGAGCGCTCGGACCCGGACCACCCGGCGATGGCCGAGCTGCGGGCGCTGCTCGAGCAGATGGCCCGGGACGACCTGTCCCTCAAGGAGTTCCACCACCTCGAGGTGAGCTTCCACATCGCCCTGTGCAAGACCGCGGGCAACTCGGTGGTCTCGGCCCTGATGTCCTCCCTGCGGGACTCGATCTACGAGTACACGATGGCGCTCGTGGGCCACGTCCCCCTGTGGAGCGCCACCTCGGAGCGGCTGCGCGCCGAGCACCAGGCGATCTACTCCGCCGTGGCGGCCGGTGACCGCCGGCTCGCGTCCCGCCTGGTGGCGGAGCACATCGAGTACCAGTACCGGGAGGCCGGCGTGGACCCCGAGCAGGAGCAGCGCACCCCGGGGCCGGCGCCGGAGGCGCCCACCGAGCTCAGCCCGGCCGGTCCGGCAGCGGGGCTGCCGGACGCGGTCGGGGAGGAACCGGGGAGCGGGCCCGCACCGGTGTCCCGCAGCGCCTGAGGCCTTCTCGCCCGGGCCGAATGCAGCATTCCCCGCCCGAGACGGTAGGGTGTCAGTGAACGTTTGCCCGGCCGTTCCCGTCCGAGGGCCGGCACCCCCGGTTCCCGCCTGTCGGGCGGAGATCCGGGGGACCACCACCGAGACATGAAGATGCGAGGGATCCTATGGGTTCAGTGATCAAGAAGCGCCGCAAGCGGATGTCCAAGAAGAAGCACCGCAAGCTCCTCCGCAAGACCCGTCACCAGCGCCGCAACAAGAAGTGACCCTGCGCTGAGCGCGCACCGGGGCCGCCGTCCACTCCAGGACGGCGGCCCCGGTGCGTTCCCGGCCCCGGTCGTCCGGTGCGGCGGGCCGTACCATGGGCCCATGAGCTCCTCCCCGCCGCCGGCCGTGACCCTCCTGACCCGGCCCGGGTGCCACCTCTGCGAGGACGCCCGGCGATCCGTGGACCGCGTCACGTCCGCGCTGGGACTGGGATGGGAGGAGGTCGACGTCGACGCCGATCCCGAGCTGGCCCGCCGGCACGCCGAGGAGATCCCCGTGGTGCTGGTCGACGGCGTCCCGCGCGACTTCTGGCGGATCGACGAGCGCCGCCTCGCCCGGCTGCTGCGCGAGCGCCCGGCCGGCTGAGCCGCCCGCCCTTTTGGGGCCTGCCCGTCCGGTCTGGGATCATGGGTGCCATGCCCTCCTCGACCGTCCACCTCCTGCGCCACGGCCAGGTCCTCAACCCGGACCGCATCGTCTACGGGAGGCTGCCGAGCTACGGCCTCACCGAGCTGGGTGCGCGGATGGCCGAGGCCGCCGCCGCCGAGTTCGCCCGCCGGACGAACGGCGGCGCCCGCATCGTCCACCTCGTCTCGTCCCCGCTGCAGCGGGCCCGGGAGACGGCCGCGCCCGTGGCCCGGGAGCTGCACCTGCCGGTGCACCCCGACGAGCGCGTCCTCGAGGCCCACAACCACTTCGAGGGCCTGCACGTGGACGCGGCCGAGCTGCTGAGGCCCCGGCACTGGCCGCACCTGCGCAACCCCCTGCGCCCCTCGTGGGGCGAGCCCTACCGGCTCCAGGTCGGGCGCATGGCGGAGGCCGTGCTGGACGCCGGGCGCACCGCCGCGGAGCGCGGCGGGAGCGGCGCGGAGGCCGTCCTGGTGTCCCACCAGCTGCCCATCTGGCTGACCCGGCGCTCCGCCGAGGGGCGCACCCTCCCGCACGACCCGCGCCGACGGCAGTGCAACCTCGCGTCCATCACCTCGCTCGTCTTCGACGATCTCGATTCCGGGCGCCCGCCCCGGGTCGTCTACAGCGAGCCGGCCGCCGCCCTCTACCCAGGGGTCAACCAGCTTCCCGGTTCATAATGGCCGGGCGCCGCAGCCCTCCCCGTCCCCTCCAGAGCACCAGGTGATCCGTCCGTGACCTCCCTCCCCTCGCCCGCCCCCCGCCCGAGCCGCCGCCGTGTGCTCTCGCTCGCGGGCCTCGGCGTCCTCGGGCTCGCCCTCGCGGGATGCGCGGAGGAGGACTCGCTGGCCCAGCAGGCGAACTCGGGCGACCGGAAGGGCTACATCGCCGGGGACGGCACGGTCTCCGAGTACCCGGCCGCCGAGCGCGGGCAGCCGGTGCAGTTCTCCGGGACCCTGTTCGACGGCACCACCGTCTCCGCCGAGGACCTGCGGGGACGTCCCGCGCTGCTCAACTTCTGGTACGCCGGCTGCGCCCCGTGCCGCGTCGAGGCTCCCGACCTGCGGGAGCTCGCGGAGCGGTTCGACGGGCAGGCCGCGTTCTACGGCGTGAACCTGCGCGACGAGCAGGCCACAGCCGAGGCGTTCGAGCGCACCTTCGAGATCCCCTACCCGTCCTTCGAGGACAAGGACGGGGGCGTGCTCATGGCGCTGAGCGCCTACGTGCCGCCGCAGGCCGTGCCCACCACCCTCGTGCTCGACGCCCAGGGGCGGGTGGCCGCCCGCATCCTCGGCGTCGCGGACCGTTCCGTGCTCGAGACCCTCCTCGAGGACACGGTGGCCGAAGCGGCATGACGGCAGGCAATCCCTTCGCCGAGATCGTCCTCGACGGCTCCCTCCTCGTCGCCCTGCCCGTGGCGCTGCTCGCGGGCCTCGTCTCCTTCGCGTCCCCGTGCGTGCTGCCCCTCGTGCCGGGCTATCTGGGCTACGTCACCGGACTGACCGGTGCGGATCTGCAGGAGCAGCGGCGCGGGCGGGTGCTCGCGGGGATCACGCTGTTCGTCCTCGGCTTCTCGGCCGTGTTCCTGGTGATGTCCGTGCTGCTGGCCCAGCTCGGCGCGTACGCGTGGTTCCTGGGCCAGCACTGGATCACCGTGGTCCTCGGCGCCCTCGTGGTGCTCATGGGGGTCGTGTTCCTCGGCGGGGTGTCCTTCTTCCAGCGGGACCGCAAGATCGGGCGCCGCCCACCGCCCGGCCTCTGGGGCGCGCCGCTGCTCGGCGTGACGTTCGGCCTCGGCTGGGCGCCCTGCATCGGCCCCACCTTCGCGGCCGTGCAGGCGCTCGTGTACGTGGACGGCGCCTCGACCGGCAAGGCGGCCGTCCTCACGGTCGCTTACTGCCTGGGCCTCGGCGTGCCGTTCCTGGTGCTCGCCCTGGCGCTGCGCCGGGGCATGGGCGCCATGGGTCTCTTCCGCCGGCACCGGCTCGGGATCCAGCGCGCCGGCGGGGGCCTGCTCGTCGTCGTCGGCCTGCTCATGATGACGGGGGCGTGGACCGCGTTCGTCTCGTGGGTGCAGGCCGAGCTCGTCACCGACTGGGTGATGCCGATCTGAGCACCTCCGAGCCCCGGTCGGACACCGCCAACAGAAAGGCCGGCATGAGCACCTCAGCGCCCCCGTCGTCGGGCCCCTCGTCCGCGGCGTCCCCGGAGCGGTCCGGGCGGGACGACGACGTCGAGCTCCCCGCGCTCGGGCCGCTCGGCATGGCCCGGTGGGCCTGGACGCAGCTGACGAAGATGAACACCGCACTGTTCCTCCTGTTGCTGCTGGCGGTCGCGGCGGTGCCGGGCTCCATCTTCCCGCAGCGGATCCAGGACCCGGCCGCCGTCCAGGACTACCTCGACAGCAACCCCGTCCTGGGGGAGTGGCTGGACCGGGTGCAGATCTTCGACGTCTTCTCGTCGGCGTGGTTCTCCGCGATCTACATCCTGCTCTTCGTCTCCCTCGTGGGCTGCGTGCTCCCGCGCGCGGCCAAGCACTGGCGGGCGTGGCGCGCCGAGCCCCCGCGCACCCCGCGCCGGCTCGAGCGGCTGCCCGAGCACCGGTCCCTGGCCCTGGGCGGGCGCGACGGCGCGGCGGCACCGGCCCCGGACGACGTGGTCGCCGACGCCGCCCGGCTGCTCCGCAGGCGCGGCTACCGCGTGGCGGTGCGGGACACCGGGACGGCCGCCCCCTCGGTGGCCGCCGAGCGCGGCATGTGGAAGGAGGTCGGCAACGTCGTCTTCCACCTGGCCCTGCTGGGCGTGCTGGTGTCCGTGGCCGTCGGCTCCCTCTTCGGCTACAAGGGCCAGCGGGTCGTGGTGGAGGGCGAGTCCTTCGTCAACACCCTCATCGGCTACGACTCCTTCACCCCGGGCACCAACTACGACGCCGACTGGCTCGAGCCCTTCTCCGTGCGGCTCGACAGCTTCGAGGCGGTGTTCAACCGCGACACCACCGACCCGCGCAGCTACGGGGCGCCCCTGGACTTCACGGCCGAGGTCACCGTGCAGGACGAGCCCGGCGCCGAGCCGCGGCAGGAGGTGCTGAAGGTGAACCAGCCGCTGAACGTGCACGGCGTGAAGAGCTACCTCGTGGGCAACGGCTACGCCCCGGTGGTGCGGGTGACCGACGGCAACGGGGACGTCGCGTTCGAGGGCCCCGTCGTGACCGTCCCCTCCGACGGCGTCTACACGTCCTCGCTCGTGCTCAAGGTCCCGGACGCCCGCCCCGACCAGCTCGGCCTCGTGGGGCTGCTGCTGCCCACCGCCGTGGGCGGGGAGGGCGAGATGCCGCGGTCGGTGGATCCCGGCCTCGCCAACCCCCGGCTGATCCTCTCCGCGTACGCCGGCGACCTGGGCTTGGACGGCGGGGAGCCGCAGAACGTGTACGTGCTCGACGTCGAGCCGCTCACCGAGCTCAACGCCATGACCAACGAGAACGGCGCCATCACGCTCGACGCCGCGAATCCCCGGTACGAGCTGCCCGGGGGCCGGGGCGCGGTCGAGTTCCTCGACGTCAAGCGCTACGTGGGCCTGGACGTCCACTACGACCCCGGCAAGACCGGCGCGCTCGTCTCCTTCGTCGCGGCCTTCACGGGCCTGCTGATGTCCCTGTTCATCGCGCGCCGCCGGGTCTGGGTGCGCGCGGCGGAGGGCCTGGACGGGGACGGCCGGACCTGCACGGTGCTCGAGTACGGGCTGCTGGCCCGCGGCGAGGACCCCCGGCTCGCCGCCGAGGCCGAGCGGCTGGACCGGCTGTGGACCGAGCAGTGGGAGGACGCCGGCGTGCGGGACACGGACACCCGGTCGGACAACGAGTGAGAGGATGGGCGGCATGACCGTCAACGAGACCCTGGGCGCCTGGAGCGAGCTGTTCATGCTCCTGGCGGCGATGACCTACCTGGTCGCCTTCGTGGCCTTCGCCTGGGACGTGGCGTCCCACTCCCGGACCCTGCGCGGGACCGCGGAGGCCGGTGGGCGGGAGCTCGTGGGCGCCGCCGCAGGATCCTCCGCGGCGACCTCGGGGGACGCCGCCGAGCCCGCCGACTCCCGCGCGGGCCACGGTGCGGGCCACCGCGGGCGCGGCTACCGGACCGGTGCGCGGTCCGCCCTCGCCGGGCACGTGGCGGACGAGGAGATGCGCTACACCGGCGAGCGCCGTCCCGCGGCCCGCGTGGCCGTGGCCGTCATGGTCCTCGGCTTCGCCGTCCACACCGCCGCGGTGGTCAGCCGGGCCTTCGCGGCCGGACGGGTGCCGTGGGGCAACATGTACGAGTTCTGCACCACGGGCGCCCTGGTGGTCGCCGGCGTGTTCCTGCTGGCCCTGCTGGCCCGGGACCTGCGCTTCGTGGGCTCCCTCGTGTCGGGGCTCGTGGTGATCATGCTGTGCGCGGCCACCATCGGTTTCCCCACCCCCGTGGGGCCGCTGCAGCCGGCCCTGCAGTCCTGGTGGCTGGTGATCCACGTGTCCATCGCCGTGGCCGCCTCCGGGGTCTTCACCATCACGTTCGCCATGGCGCTTCTGCAGCTGCTGCAGGCGCGCCGCGAGCGGGCGATCCTCTCCGGCGAGCGGCCCGGCGCGGGCTTCCTCGCCATGGTCCCGTCCTCCCAGGCGCTCGAGAACCTCTCCTTCCGGCTCAACGCGGTCGGCTTCGCGTTCTGGACCTTCACCCTCGCCGCCGGCGCGATCTGGGCCGAGCAGGCCTGGGGCCGCTACTGGGGCTGGGACACCAAGGAGGTCTGGACCTTCGTGATCTGGGTGGTCTACGCCGCCTACATGCACGCCCGGGCGACCCGTGGCTGGACCGGCAACCGGTCGGCGTGGCTGTCGATCGTCGGCTATCTGTGCGTCATCTTCAACTTCACCGTGGTGAACACGGTCTTCCCGGGCCTGCACTCCTACTCCGGGGTCTGATCCGCACCGGCCCGGCCCGGCCCGATCCGGCGCCCGCCCCGCCGACGACGAACGGCCCGCACTCGGTGCGGGCCGTTCGTCGTGCTGCGGTCGTTTCGGGCGGGCCCGGTCGGACGGTGCCGCCGGGCGGGTCAGTCGCGCGGAGGCCGGTTGCCGGGGGAGTCGTCGGACTGGCCGTCGGGACGGCCGGCGGAGGAGCCGCCCGAGGGGTCGTCGTCGGGCCGGTCCCCGGGGCCGTCGTCCTGCCCGGTGCCGTCGGACGTGCCCGGTCCGTCGTCGCGGTGCAGGTCCTCCTCCCACTGGCGGAGCTTCTCGGCCTGCTCCTGCTGCCGGCGCCGCTCCTCGAGGTTGCGCAGGAACTGGGGGTCGTCGTCGGGGCCCCTGCCGCGCACGGGCCGGGACGAGCCGGCGGTGCCCTTGGGGCGCCCGAGGAACAGCCACAGGAGGGCGCCGACGAACGGGAGGAGGAGGATCACCGCGATCCAGCCGCCCTTGCGGAGGCCCCGCATCTCGGCGCTGTCGGTCCGGGCGCACTCGATGAGGGAGTAGACGATGACGCCCACCGCGAGTGCGGCCGCGCCGATGATGAGGATGGCTCTGCCCATGCCGACAATCGTAGGGGAGTTGCCTGGACGTCAGCTCGGCGACCCGGGAGTTCTTCCAGGCAGCGCCGGTAGACTGGGGGCGTGAATTTCCTGAAGTACTCCCTGCTCCGTTTCGCGCTGGTCGTGCTGGCCTTCCTCCTCAGCATGTGGCTGGGCGTGGGGCTGGTCCTGTCCGGGATCGCCGCGGTGGTCATCTCCTTCGCGGTCTCCTACCTGTTCTTCCCACGCCTGCACCGGGCCGCGGGGGAGGAGTTCCACCGGTGGTTCGCGCGGGCGCCGAAGCCCCGCAACCGGGTGGCGCTCGAGGACCAGGAGGTCGAGGACGCCTACGTGGACCGGACGCTGCGCGAGGACGGCCGCGAGCTCTGAAGCCCTCGGCGTCCGGGGCCCCGGCCGGGGATCACCCCCACTGCCGCAGCAGCACCGCCAGCAGGAAGAGCACGGCCCAGCCGACGTTGAGCACTCCGCACTGCCGGAGCACGGGGATCAGCTGGCGCCGGTCCCGGACCCGCAGCACGGTGGCCACCGGGGGCAGCGCCAGCGGCACGAGCAGCAGGACCAGGAGCATCCACGGGTTGTAGGGCACCAGGAACAGCACCAGCGCGAGCGCCACGGCGATCTCGGCGGTGAACACCACCCGTGCCAGCGGGTCCCCCAGCCGCACGGCGAGGGTCCGCTTGCCGACCTCCCGGTCCCCCGGCAGGTCCCGGATGTTGTTGGCCATCAGCAGGGCGGTCGCGATCAGGCCGGTGGACAGCGCCGCGATCCACGCCTCGAGGTTGAGGGTGCCGGCCTGGGTGAGCGTGGTGCCGAGCACGGCCACGAGCCCGAAGTAGACGAACACGAAGAGGTCCCCGAGCCCCCGGTACCCGTACGGGGTCCTCCCGCCGGTGTAGCCCCACGCGGCCAGCACGGCCGAGAGGCCGACCGGGACGAACCACCACTGGCGGCTCAGCGCCACCAGGACCGCGCCGGCGACGGCGGCGAGGCCGAAGCAGAGCAGCGCGGCCGACCGCACCTGCCCCGGGGCCGCGACCCCGGAACCGGTCAGGCGCAGGGGACCCACGCGGACGTCGTCCGTGCCCCGGACGCCGTCGGAGTAGTCGTTGGCGTAGTTCACGCCGATCTGCAGGAACAGGGCGACCAGCAGGGCGAGGAGCGCGCGGACGAGGTCGAACGAGTGCAGGGCCTGGGCCGCGGCGGAGCCGGCCACGACCGGGGCGACGGCCATGGGCAGGGTGCGGAGCCGGGCCCCCTCGATCCACTGTGCTGGCGTGGCCACGGGGTACCTCCGTCGGGAACGACTCGCGCGCGATGCGGGATGCGGGATGCGGGCCGCGGCGGGGGTGCGGGGCCGCGCACCATTGTGCCACGGTCCCGCCACGGTCCCGCCCCGGTCCCGCTCCGGTGCCGCTCCGGTGCCGCCCCGGTGCCGCCCCGTTCCGGCCCCGGCCACGACCCGGTCCGGGCCCTGTTCCGTCCGCGCCCGCACCGGGGACCGGACGGTGGTCAGGCCAGCAGCCGGGCCACCGCCGCGCGGTCCGGCTTCCCGGTGGGCAGCAGGGGCAGCTCGTCCGGCCAGGCCCAGCGCCGGGGCACCGCGGCGGCGCCGTGCTCGGCGCGCACCGACTCCTCGAGCTCGGCGCGCAGCCGCTCCCGGTCGGTGCCGGGGGCGGCGACCACCGCCGCGCCCACCGCCTGTCCCCACTCGGCGTCGGGCACGCCCAGCACCAGGGCCTGACGCACCGCGGGGTGCCCGGCCAGCGCGGCGCCCACCAGCCCCGCGGCGACCTTGACCCCGCCGGTGTTCACGACGTCGTCGACCCTCCCGTGCACCGTGAGCACGCCGCCGGGGGAGAGCACGCCGAGGTCGTCCGTGCGGTACCAGCGGGTCCCCGCCGCCTCGCGGAAGTGCTGCGCGGTCTGCGCCGGGTCGCCGGCGTAGCCGGCCGCGACCACGGCGCCGCCGAGCCAGATCCGGCCCGGCCGTACCGGTCCGGGCTCGCCGGGGCGCGGGGCGTCGTCGTCGCTCCCCGCCGTCCCGACGTGCACGGACACCCCGTCCAGGGGCACGCCGTCGTAGACGCAGCCCCCGCACGTCTCGGACATCCCGTAGGTGGTCACCACCCGCACGTCCGCGGCCCGGGCGGCCGCCAGCAGCCGCGGCGGCGCCGCCGAGCCGCCCAGCAGGACGGCGTGGAAGCTCTTCAGCGCCGACACGGCGTCCCCGTTGCGCACCCCGGAGGGCGGCTCGAGGATCCGCTGCAGCTGGGTGGGCACGAGCGAGGTGAAGCGCACGGGATCCTTCAGCTCCTCGGCGGCCGCCGCGAAGCCCTCCGGGGTGAAGCGGGCCGCCGGGTCGAGGACCACGGGGTCCGTCCCGGCGTAGAGGGAGCGCACGAGCACCTGCAGCCCCGCCACGTGGTGGGCGGGCAGCGCGAGCAGCCACTGGCCCACCCCGCCGGTGCGCACCGCGGTGGCCATCGAGGACGCCGCGAGCGCGTCCCGGGTGAGGACCGTGCGCTTGGCCCGGCCGGTGGACCCGGACGTGCGCACGACGACGGCGGGGCCCTCGCGTCCCAGCGCACGGGTCAGCGGCGACAGCAGCCGCAGGGGGTCGCCGGGTACTGGCCCGTCCAGGACCACGGCGTCGCCGGGGACGATCAGCTCGGCCATCGGGGCCCTCCTCGTCGACCTGCCGGTGGGGCCGGGACCCGGTCGCGGCCCCACCCGCAGGACCTAGAAGTAGTAGGGGAAGCCGGACCAGTCCGGGTCGCGCTTGCCGAGGAACGCGTCCCGCCCCTCGACCGCCTCGTCGGTCATGTAGGCCATGCGGGTCGCCTCGCCCGCGAAGACCTGCTGGCCGACCATGCCGTCGTCGGGCAGGTTGAAGGCGAACTTCAGCATCCGGATCGCCTGCGGGGACTGGGCGGCCACGTCCCGGGCGGCGGCGATCGCCGCCTCCTCCAGCTCCGCGTGGGGGACGACCTCGTTGACCGCGCCCATCTCGTGCATCCGCTGCGCGTCGTACTCCCGGGCGAGGAAGAAGATCTCGCGCGCGGCCTTCTGCCCCACCTGCCGGGCGAGCAGCGCGGAGCCGTAGCCGGCGTCGAAGGAGCCCACGGTGGCGTCCGTCTGCTTGAACCGCCCGTGCTCGCGCGAGGCGATGGTGAGGTCGCAGACCACGTGCAGGGAGTGCCCGCCGCCCGCGGCCCACCCGGGGACGGCCGCGACGACGACCTTGGGCATGGTGCGGATCAGCCGCTGCACCTCGAGGATGTGCAGCCGCCCGGCGCGGGCCGGGTCGATGCCCTCGGCGGTCTCCCCCTCCGCGTAGCGGTAGCCGTCGCGGCCGCGGATGCGCTGGTCCCCGCCGGAGCAGAAGGCCCAGCCGCCGTCCTTGGCAGAGGGCCCGTTGCCGGTGAGGACCACCGCGCCCACGTCGGAGCTCATCCGCGCGTGGTCGAGGGCCCGGTAGAGCTCGTCGACCGTGCCCGGGCGGAAGGCGTTGCGCACCTCGGGCCGGTCGAACGCGATCCGCACCCACGGGAGGTCCCGGACCACGGAACCGTCCGCGTCCCGCTCCACGCCGCGGTGGTAGGTGATGTCCTGCAGGTCGCCGAAGCCCTCGACCGTGCGCCACTGCACGGGGTCGAAGAGCTCCGAGACCTGCTCGGGGAGGGCGCTGCCGGTGGTCGGGGTGGAGTCAGTCACGCCCCCGAGTCTACGTGGGGCGCCGACCGGAGGCGGGCGCCGGCGGCGCCCGCTGTCCGGGCCCGTGCCGGCTGTGGTCCCGCCGGCCGGAGGCGGAAGTGCCGGCGGCTGTCTAAGCTCGGGGCATGGCTGACTTCCGGACGAGCACCCTGCACACGACCCGCGTCGGGGACGACGGCGAGCCCGTCGTCTTCCTGCACGGCCTGTTCGGCCGGGGCAAGAACTTCACCCGGATCGCCAAGGACCTCCAGCCGGACTTCCGGAGCCTGCTGGTGGACCTGCCCAACCACGGTGCGTCCGAGTGGACGGACCGGGTGGACTACGAGCAGATGGCGGACTCCGTGGCCGAGACCCTGCGGAACGACGTCGCCTCGGGCGGACCGGTCGCCGTCGTCGGGCACTCCCTCGGCGGCAAGGTGGCCATGGTGCTGGCGCTGCGGCACCCGGAGCTCGTCTCCCGGCTCGTCGTGGTGGACATCGCGCCCGCCCGGGCCGGGGGCGGCGAGGGCGAGTTCGCGCACCTGCTGGACAGCCTCGCCGCCGTGGACCTGACGGCCGTCGAGCGCCGCTCGGACGCGGACGAGGCCCTCCGGGAGCCCATCCCGCAGGACACCACCCGGAGCTTCCTGCTGCAGAACCTGCGCCGCGGCGAGGAGGGCCTCTCCTGGGAGCCGAACCTCGAGCTGCTGCGCTCGAGCCTGGACAGCATCGGCGGCTTCCCCGACACCGGGGACGCCGTCTACGAGGGGCCGGTGCTCTGGGTCGCCGGGGGCCGGTCGGACTACGTGCGGGACGAGCACGCGCCGGTCATGCGCGGCCTGTTCCCCAGGACGCACCTGGTGACGATCCGCGAGGCCGGGCACTGGGTCCACTCGCAGGAGCCGGAGACGTTCGTCGAGGTGCTCCGCCAGTTCCTGGCGCACACCGGGGACTGACCGCCCTCCCCGTGCGGGACCCGGCCGTTCCGGACGGCGGCCGGCGGGGCGGCGGCTCCCGGACCACGACCGGCACCGGTGGGACACTGGGACGATGAGCTCCGTCCCGTTCGACCTCGCCCGGATCGGCGCCGGGCTGCCGGTCGCCGGGGTGCTCGGCGAGCTCCGCGCGGCCCTGGCCGGCGGCGCCGCCGTGGTGCAGGCCCCGCCGGGCACCGGCAAGACCACCCTGGTGCCCCCGCTGGTCGCCGATCTGCTGCACGAGCGCGCCGGCGGGACCGGCCCGGGCCGCGTGGTCGTCACCCAGCCCCGGCGGGTCGCGGCGCGCTCGGCGGCCCGCCGGCTGGCGCACCTCGCCGGGACCCGGGTGGGGGAGCTCGTCGGGCACACGGTGCGCGGCGACCGGCGCACCGGCGCCGGCACGGTCGTCGAGTTCGTCACCCCCGGCGTGCTCCTGCGCCGGCTGCTGCAGGACCCCGGGCTGCCCGGCGTGGGCGCCGTGGTCCTCGACGAGGTGCACGAGCGCGGCCTCGAGTCCGACCTGCTCGTCGGCATGCTGGCCGAGGTCCGGCAGCTGCGCGAGGAGCTGGTCCTCGTGGCGATGTCCGCGACCCTCGACGCCCCGCGCTTCGCCGGCCTGCTCGGCGCGGAGGGCCCGGTGCCGGTGGTCGACTGCCCGGCCGCCCTCCACCCGCTCACGGTCCGGTGGGCTCCGCCGCCCGGCCGGCGCACCGACGACCGCGGGGTCACCCGCCCGTTCCTCGACCACGTCGCCCGGACCGCGGCCGACGCGCACGCGCAGGCCCTGGCCCGGGACGGCGCCACGGACGCGCTCGTGTTCGTCCCCGGCGCCCGCGAGGTCGCCCAGGTCGCCCGGAGGCTGCGCGAGAGCCGCCCCGGGACGGAGGTGCTCGAGCTGCACGGCCGGGTCGGGGCCGCCGAGCAGGACCGCGCCACGTCGGGACGCCGCCCGGGGGACCCGCCCCGCGCGGTCGTCACCACGTCCCTCGCGGAGTCCTCCCTCACGGTGCCGGGGGTGCGCCTCGTGGTCGACTCCGGCCTGTCCCGCGAGCCCCGGCGCGACGCCGGCCGCGGCATGACGGGCCTGGTCACGGTCGCGGCCTCCCGGGCCTCGGCCGAGCAGCGGGCCGGCCGTGCGGCCCGGCTCGGCCCCGGCGAGGTCGTGCGCTGCTACGACGAGCGGACCTGGGCCGCGATGCCCCGCCACCTGACCCCGGAGCTCGCGGCCGCCGACCTCACCGGGGCGGCCCTGCTGCTGGCCTGCTGGGGCGCCCCCGGCGGCCGTGGCCTCGCCCTGCCGGATCCCCTGCCGGCGGCGGCCCTGGCCGACGCCGTCGCGGTGCTGCAGGGGCTCGGCGCGCTCGACGACGACGGCCGGGCGACCGCGACCGGCCGGCTGCTCGCGACCGTGCCCGTGGATCCGCGCCTGGCCCGCGGCCTGCTCGACGGCGCCCGCGCCGTGGGCGCCCGTCCGGCGGCCGAGGTCGTCGCGATGGTCTCGGACGACCACCGCCCGACCGGCGGGGACCTCTCCCGCCTGCTCGCCGACCTGCGCTCCGGGCGGGCACCGGACGCCCGCCGGTGGTCCGAGGAGGCCCGCCGCCTGGAGCGGGCCGCCGCGGCCCCGCAGCCGGCGGCACGGCCCGCGCCGCCGGGGACCGGCCGGGTCCCGGCCGAGCTCGTGACCGGTGCCGTCGTGGCGCTGGCCCTGCCGGAGCGGGTCGCCCGGAAGGTGGGCGACACCTGGCTGCTCGCCTCCGGGACCCGCGCGGGCCTGGCCCCGGGCAGCGCCCTGGCGGGCCACGAGTGGCTCGCCGTCGCGGACGTCACCCGCGCGGCCGGACAGGCCGCCGCCGGCACGGGGGCCGTCGTGCGCGCCGCGGCGGCGCTCGACCGGGAGACCGCCGAGCGCTGCGCCGAGCACCTGCTGAGCGACGAGGTGCGCACGCGCTTCGAGAACGGGCGGGCCGTCGCCCGCCGGGTCCGTGCGCTCGGGGCGATCGAGCTGTCCTCGACCCCCGTGCGCCCCGCCCCGGAGGCGGCGCGCGGCGCGGTGCGGGCCGCCCTCGCCGCGCAGGGTCTCGGGCTGCTCGGCTGGTCCGACGGCGCCGACCGGCTCCGGCGCCGGCTCGCGCTGCTCCACCACCGGCTCGGGGAACCGTGGCCGGACATGGCCGACGCCGCCCTGCTCGAGCGGATCGACGCGTGGCTCGCCCCCGAGCTCGACGCCCTCGCCGGCGGCGCCCGGGTGGACCTCGCCGCGCCCCTGCGACGGCTGCTCCCGTGGCCCGAGGCGTCCCGCCTCGACGAGCTCGCGCCCGAACGACTGACCGTGGCGAGCGGGTCGCGCGCCCGGATCGACTACCCCTCGGCAGACGACCCCACGGGCCGGCCGGTGGTCAGCGTCAAGCTCCAGGAGTGCTTCGGGTGGGCGGCGTCCCCGGCGGTCGCCGACGGCAGGGTCCCCGTCCTGTTCCACCTGCTCTCGCCGGCGGGGCGGCCGCTGGCCGTGACCGACGACCTCGCCTCGTTCTGGTCCGGTCCCTACGCCCAGGTGCGGGCCGAGATGCGCGGGCGCTACCCGAAGCACCCCTGGCCCGAGGACCCCTGGACCGCGCCGGCGACCGCACGCACCGCCCGGCGCTCCTGAACGGCGCCCGGGTGGCACCCGGGTGTGATCTGCGTTACGGTGGGATCACCGCACCTGCCGAGCGCGTTGATCCAGCGCGCACGGACCGGCTCGCCCACCTCGCGATCCCCGGCCCGAAGGCACGCACCGGACGGACCCCCGCGACGCGATCGTTCCCGCGGGCCCGCCACCGGGCACGGTTCCGCCGGGCAGCACCCGCCCTCCCAGCACGGATGCCCCGGCACGCTCTCGCACCGCAGTTCGCTGCGCCACACGGAAAACGGGTACGCCCTCATGACTGCCACCTCGACCGAGACCTCGTCGACGACCCCGAGCACCTCCTCCCTGCCGCTGGTGCCCCCGGCCCCCGCTCCCGCGGTCGGTCCGGAGCTCGCCCGCTCCTGGCTGCTCGTCAACGGCGCCCAGGCGGAGCGCTTCGCGGCGGCCCGGGCGAGCGCGGCCGACGTCGTCGTCCTGGACATCGAGGACTCCGTGGCGCCCAAGGACAAGGAGCGGGCCCGCCGCAACGTCATCAGCTGGCTCGACGCCCGGGACGAGGACGGCGGACAGCACCGCGCCTGGGTGCGGATCAACGGCTTCGGCACGCAGTGGTGGGAGGAGGACCTCCGCGCCCTCGCCGGCGTCCGCGGCCTCGAGGGCGTCATGCTGGCCATGGTCGAGTCCCCCGAGCACGTCACCCGCACCGCGGAGCTGCTCAAGGACACGAGGATCGTGGCGCTCGTGGAGACGGCCCGCGGCGTGCAGCACCTGCAGGCCATCGCCGGCGCCCGCTCCACGTACCGCCTCGGCTTCGGCCTCGGCGACTTCCGCCGCGACACGGGCTTCGGCGAGAACCCCATGACGCTGGCCTACACGCGCTCGCAGTTCACGATCGCCTCCCGGGCGGCCAACCTCCCCGGACCCATCGACGGCCCCGCCGTCGGGGCGCTGGGGCCCAAGCTGGCCGAGGCCACGTCCGTGACCCTGGAGTTCGGCATGACGGGCAAGCTGTGCCTGATGCCCGAGCAGACGGCCACCGTCAACGAGGGCCTGAGCCCGTCCCTGTCCGAGCTGTCCTGGGCCTCCGAGTTCCTGCAGGAGTTCGACGCCGACGGCGGGGAGATCCGCAACGGCTCCGACCTGCCGCGGCTCGCCCGGGCGAAGAAGATCCTCGGCCTGGCCACGGCCTTCGGCCTGAGCATCCCCGAGGGCTACGACGTCCACTTCGAGGCGCCGACCGACACGTACCACTGCTGATCCGGTGGTGAGGGGCCGATCACCGGCCCCGCCGCGCGCCGGAGCGCACCCCCTCCCGGCGCGTCCGACGGACCGGTGGGCGCCGTGCAGACACGGCGCCCACCGGTTCTTCCGTGCCCGGCCCCGCCCTGTCCCGGCGGCGGTGGACGTACTACATTCGAGGACGTGCAGACCACTCCGAAGCACCGCACCCCGCGGCTGCCGACGCCCCGGGCGGTCCACCGGCGGACGCGGCCGGCGGTCGCTCTCTCCCTGACCGCCGGCCTGCTCGCCACCGGATGCTCGATGCTGTCCCCGGACGGCGGGCGGGAGGCCGCGGAGCGGGTGGCCGCGGCCCTGGCCGCGGGCGGGCTCGAGGAGCTCGACTTCGCGAACGTCGAGGGTCCGGCCGCCCAGGAGGAGTACGAGCAGGTGACCGGGGGCCTCGGGGACGCCGCCGCGGCCGTCGAGGTCGCCGGGGTGGATGATGCCGGGGCGGAGGAGGCCGGGGCCCAGGACCGCCGGGTGGCCACGCTGACCTGGACCTGGGACCTCCCCGGCACGGGGCAGGACTGGTCCTACGACTCGGCCCTCCCCCTGGTCCGGACGGAGTCCGGCGGATGGGCCCCCGAGTGGTCCCCGGCCGTGGTGCAGCCGTCGTTGCAGGAGGGAGGGACCCTCCGCTCCCGGGCCGTGGCGGCGGACCGCGGGGACATCCTCGGGGTGGACGGCGAGACGCTCGTGACGGAGCGGCCGATCCGCCGGGTCGGCATCGACAAGGCCCAGCTGGACGGGACGGACCCGGGAGAGGCTGCGCGTCGGCTCGCCGCGGTCGTGGACGTCGACGCCGATGCCTACGCGGAAGCCGTGCAGCAGGCCGGGCCCGACGCCTTCGTCGAGGCGCTGACGCTGCGGGAGGAAGCCTTCCGGGAGCTGGACGCGCGGCGGCTGGAGGAGGTCCCGGGGCTGCTCGCGGTCGAGGGCGAGATGCCCCTGGCCCCGTCCCGCGGCTTCGCGGCCGACCTCCTGGGCGGGGTGGCCGAGGCGACGGCCGAGGAGGTGGCGGAGTCGGGCGGGGAGCTCGCCGCCGGGACGGTGGTCGGCCGCGGGGGAGTGCAGGAGCGCTTCGACGACCGGTTGCGCGGCACGCCCGGCGTCGTCGTCGAGGCCGTCGTGGGAGACGCCGGGGGGCAGGGCGGCCCGGGGCCCGGCGGGGAGGCGTCCCCGGGCGAGCCCCTGTACGAGGTGCCGGCGCAGGCCGGCGAGCCCGTCACGGTGACCCTGGACCGTGGGCTCCAGGCCACCGCGGAGGAGCTCCTCGCCGGGATCGAGTCGCCGTCCGCCGTCGTGGCGGTCCGCCCCTCGACGGGCGAGCTCGTCGCCTCGGCCAACGGTCCGGGCTCCGCGGGATACTCCACCGCGCTGCTGGGCCAGTACGCGCCGGGCTCCACCTTCAAGGTGGTCACGGCCCTGGCGATGCTCCGGGAGGGCGACACCCCCGAGACCGTCGTCCGGTGCCCGCCGTCCACGACCGCGGCGGGCGTGCGGATCGACAACGCCGAGTCCTATCCGGCCGAGTTCACCGGGTCGATCACCCTCACCGAGGCGATCGCCCACTCCTGCAACACCGCCTTCGTGGACCAGCACGACCGGATCAGCCAGGCGGAACTGGCCGCGGCCGCGGCCGCGCTCGGGATCGGGACCGGGACGGACCTCGGGGTGCCGGCGTTCTCCGGTGCCGTCCCCGAGGAGGAGGAACCGGCCCAGCACGCCGTGGCGATGTTCGGGCAGGGCCGCACGCTCGTGTCCCCGCTGAGCATGGCGAACCTCACCGCCTCGGTCGCCGCAGGTCGTCTCGTCACCCCGCGGCTGGTCGACACCGAGGGGCTGCTCGAGGAGGACGCCACGCCCGGACCCGCCCCGGAGGAGCCCTTGACCGCCGAGGAGGCGGAGCAGCTGCGCACCATGATGCGGGCGGTCGTCACGTCCGGGCACCTGGACGTTCTGCAGGGCCTGGAGCCGGACACCGCGGTCGGCAAGACCGGCACGGCCGAGTACGGCGACGAGGACCCGCCCCGGACCCACTCCTGGGTGATCGCCGAGCACGACGACCTCGCCGTCGCGGTCTTCGTCGAGGACGGCGACCTGGGCTCCGTCACGGGCGGACCCATCGCGCGCGACTTCCTGCAGGAGGCCGCCGCCTCCGGCGCCGCCTGAGCCGCGCGACGACACGGCCCCGCGGCCCCTTCCGCGGCCCGCGCCGCTGACCCAGGATGGACACGTACCGTCCGCCGTCGCGGACCGCCGAACCCGCAAGGAGCTCCCGTGCCCGAGACCGTGCCCACCACACCCGCGAGGACCAAGATCGGCGTGGTCGGCGCCGGCTCCGTCGGCTCGTCCCTCGCCTACGCGGCCCTGATCAAGGGCGTCGCGCAGGAGGTCGCCCTGTACGACCTCGCCGGGGACCGCGTCCGCGCCGAGGGCCTGGACCTGGCCCACGGGGCCATGTTCACCCCCAGCTCGCGGGTCACCGGCTCCGACGACATCGCCGTGCTGGCGGGCTCGGACGTCGTCTTCGTCACCGCCGGCGCCAAGCAGCGGCCCGGCCAGACCCGGATGGAGCTCGCGGGCGCCAACGCGTCGATCCTCGAGGCGCTGATGCCGCGCCTGGTGGAGCAGGCGCCCGAGGCCGTGTACGTGCTCGTGACCAATCCGTGCGACGTGCTCACCGTGATCGCGCAGAAGCTCACCGGGCTGCCCCCGGAACGGGTGATGTCCTCGGGGACCGTGCTGGACACCTCCCGCCTGCGGTGGCTGCTCGCCGAGGAGGGCGGGGTGTCCACCTCGAGCGTGCACGCCACGATCGTGGGAGAGCACGGGGACACCGAGTTCCCCCTGTGGTCGAACGCGAACATCGGGCAGATCCCGCTGCGGGACTGGACGGTCGAGGGACGCCGGCCCTTCACCGAGGAGCGGCTGGACGAGATCACGCACCGGACCATCAACGCGGCCTACACGGTGATCCAGGGCAAGGGCGCCACCAACTACGCCATCGGACTGGCCGGCGCGCGCGTGGCCGAGGCCGTGCTGCGCGACGAGCACGCCGTGCTGCCCGTGTCCACGGTCCTCGACGACTATCGGGGGATCAGCGGGATCGCCCTGTCCGTGCCGTCGGTCGTCGCGCGCCGGGGCGTCGTCGACCGCCTGGTCGTGCCCATGGACGAGCAGGAGCTGGCCATGCTGCACCGCTCCGCGGAGGCGATCAGGGCCACCCTGGCCACGATCGGGTACTGACCCGCGGACGGCGACGGGGCCCGTTCCGGCGTGCGGAACGGGCCCCGGTCGGCCGGGAGGAGGGGTCAGCGGCTCGCCATCTCCTCCTGCGCCGCGTGGGTGAGGCGCACGGCGTCGTCGAACTCCCGCTCGACGTCCTCGTCACGCCGGTAGGTGGCCTTCGAGACGAGCATCGCGGACACGAGGCACACGACGAAGCCGGGGATGATCTCGTAGAGGTCGGCCCACGGCGTCACGGTCCAGGCGAACACGGTGACCGCGCCCAGGACCATGCCGGTGATCGCGCCCAGGTTGGTCAGCTTGCGCCAGAACAGGGACAGGATCACGATCGGCCCGAACGAGGCGCCGAAGCCGGCCCACGCGAAGGCGACGAGACCGAGGATCGTGTTGTTCTGCTCCCAGGCCAGGAACGTGGCCACGAGGGCGACGAGGGCCACGCCCGCGCGTCCCATCCACACCTGCTTGCGCTCGGACGGGCTCTGCTTGACGGTGAGCTTGTACAGGTCCTCCACGAGGGCGGAGGAGGACACGATGAGCTGCGAGGACACCGTGGACATGATCGCCGCGAGCACGGCCGCCAGGACGAAGCCGGCGATGACCGGGTGGAAGAAGACCTGCGCCAGGTCCAGGAACACGGACTCGGGGTCGGTCGGGCTCTCGTCCGGGCGGTTGCCGTAGTAGGCGAGACCGACCAGTGCGGTCGAGATCGCGCCGAGCACGCTCAGCACCATCCAGGTCAGCCCGATCCGGCGGCCCGCCTTCGCGTCCGAGGGGGAGCGCATGGCCATGAAGCGCACGATGATGTGCGGCTGGCCGAAGTAGCCGAGCCCCCAGGCCAGGGCGGAGATGACGCCGACCACGGTGGCGCCGCGCACGAGCGAGAGGGCGTCCGGGTCCACGGCCGTGATGTTCTCGGCCATCTGCCCGAAGCCGCCGACGTTCACGAGGCCGACGACCGGGACCATGATCAGCGCGATGAACATGAGGATGCCCTGGGCCACGTCGGTGTAGGTCGCGCCCAGGAAGCCGCCGAAGAGCGTGTAGGCGATGGTCACGCCGACGACGAGGAGCAGCCCGGAGTGGTAGGTGGAGCCGAAGGAGGACTGGAAGAACAGCCCGCCCGCGACCATGCCGGAGGAGACGTAGAAGGTGAAGAACACCAGGATGATCAGGCCGGAGACGATGCGCAGCAGCCGGGAGCCGCTCTTGAGCCGGTTGTCCAGGAAGGACGGGATGGTGATCGAGTTGTGCGACACCTCGGTGTAGGAGCGCAGCCGGGGCGCGATGAACTTCCAGTTGACCCACGCGCCGATGATCAGCCCGATGGCGATCCACGCCTCGACCAGCCCGGAGAGGAAGACCGCGCCCGGCAGGCCGAGGAGCAACCAGCCGGACATGTCGGAGGCTCCCGCGCTGAGCGCGGCGACGCCCGGCTTGAGGTTGCGCCCGCCGAGCATGTAGTCGTCGAGGTTCTTCGTCCTGCTGTTGGCGTAGAGACCGATCGCGATCATGGCGGCGAAGTAGACGACGATCGCGATCGTCTGCGATATCTCTTGGGTCATGGCGTCCTTTCCGCCCGGTGCCGGCCCGGTGGAGCGCAGCATCCAGGAGGGTGGGTGGGGTCAGAGGTCCCACAGGACTGTACGCGCGCTCCCGGGCAGTGGCCAGCTCCTACGGGTATAGGCAGACAACCGGGTGGCCGCGACGGGCCCGCTCAGGCGTCGTCGTGCGCGTGCAGGAACTCGTAGACCTCGCGCTCGTCGACCCCCGGGAAGGCGCCCTCCGGCAGGGCCGCGAGCACGTGCGAGTGCGCCCGGGTGTTGGGCCAGGCGTGCCCCGCCCACACCCGGCTGAGCTCCTCCGGCGGACGCCGGCAGCACGAGGGGTCCGGGCACGCCGACACGGTGCGGTGCGGGGTGTCGCGGCCGCGGAACCAGCGGGCGTCGGTGAACGCGACGCCCACCCCGATCGAGAACACGCCCTGGCTCGAGTGCTCCGTGCGGGTGGAGCACCAGTACGTGCCGGAGGGCGTGTCCGTGTACTGGGCGAACGCCGTGAACTGGTTGGGCTGGTCGAACACGGTCCGCCCGGACCACTTGCGGCACGAGATCTGGCCCTCGATCGCCCCGGTGTGGTCGGTGGGGAACGCGAGACCGTCGTTCTCGTAGGCCTTGTGGATCACCCCGGACGAGTGCACCTTGTGGAAGTGGGTCCGGATGCCCAGGTGCCGGGTCGCGAGGTTCGTGAAGCGGTGCCCCGCCGTCTCGTGGGAGACGGCGAAGCGGTCCTTGAGGTCCTCGAGGAAGAGGTCGCGGTCCTTCTTCGCCTCGAGCAGGAAGGGGACGGTCTTGTCCTCCGGCAGCATGACCGCGGCGGCGAAGTAGTTCGTCTGCACCCGCTGGGCCAGGAACCCGGCGTAGTCCTTCGGGGGCTCGTGCCCCAGCACCTGGTGCCCCACGGCCTGCAGCAGCACGGCGCGGGGGTCGTGGTCCGCCCGCGGGCTCTGCACCAGGTAGATCCGCCGGTTGAGCAGGTCGGTCACCGAGCGGGTCGAGTGCGGGAGGTCGGTGACGTGGTGGATGCTGTAGCCGAGCCGCCCCACCATCTCGGAGATCACGGAGTTGGACACGGGGCCCGAGGAGTAGCCGCCCAGGGCCAGCAGCTCCTTGGCGGCCTGCTCCAGGTCGGGGAAGTAGTTGTCCTGCTCACGCATCAGCCGGCGCAGCTGCACGTTGGCCCGGCGGGCCTCCTCCGGGGTGGCCGAGTTCTTCTCGAGGGCCTGGGCGAGGCGGTCCTGCAGGCCCACGAGCGCCTCGAGCACCTCGGTGGACAGGGCGGAGCTCACCCGGACCGTCGGCAGCCCGAGCTGCTCGTAGAACGGGGAGCGCTGGGCGCGCTCGAGCTGGATCTCCAGCGCCTCGCGCCGGTTCCCCGGCTCGGCCCCGAGCAGGGCGTCCACGCTCGAGCCCAGGACGTCGGCGAGCCGCTGCAGCAGGCTGAGCCGGGGCTCGCGCCGCCCGTTCTCGATCACGGACAGCTGCGACGCGGCGGTGCCCGCCCGGTCCGCGAGCTCCGCGAGCGTCAGCCCCCGGTCCTTGCGCAGCGACCGGATGCGCCGGCCCAGACCGATGAGATCGGTCGTGCCGGGCTGCTCCGCGGCCGTCGGTTCCTCGTAGCCCCACGCGCTGGTCGTCATTTCTTCACGATAAGCGAATAACGCCGAAAATTCATCACGACTTGTCGGTTCAGGTGCGCTCGACGGAGGGCAAAGTGGGATGTGTCACCGCGGCAGAGTGAACTTCCCGGTGAACCCCGCACCTGATGAACCCCCGTCCACGGACGACTCAACGAGGAGCCGACATGATCTACCCCAACGCCCCCAAGACCGCCGACGAGATCCGCCAGGAGTGGGACGCCGACCCCCGCTGGGCCGGCATCACCCGCGAGTACACGGCCGAGGAGGTCGTCCGCCTGCGCGGGACGGTGCAGGAGGAGCAGACCCTGGCCCGCCGCGGCGCCGAGCAGCTGTGGGAGAAGCTGCACACCGAGGACTTCGTCAACTCCCTCGGCGCGCTGACCGGCAACCAGGCGGTCCAGCAGGTGAAGGCCGGTCTCAAGGCCATCTACCTGTCCGGCTGGCAGGTCGCCGGCGACGCGAACCTCGCGGGCCAGACCTACCCGGACCAGTCGATCTACCCCGCGAACTCCGTCCCCGCCGTCGTGCGGCGGATCAACAACGCCCTGCTGCGGGCCGACCAGATCGAGCACGCCGAGGGCACGCGCAGCGTCGACGACTGGCTGGTCCCGATCGTGGCCGACGCCGAGGCCGGCTTCGGCGGCCCGCTCAACGCCTACGAGCTCATGAAGTCCATGATCGCCTCCGGCGCGGCCGGCGTGCACTGGGAGGACCAGCTGGCCTCCGAGAAGAAGTGCGGCCACCTGGGCGGCAAGGTGCTCATCCCCACCCAGCAGCACATCCGCACGCTCAGCGCGGCCCGGCTCGCGGCCGACGTCGCCGACGTCCCGTCGCTGATCATCGCGCGCACCGACGCGGAGGCGGCGTCCCTGATCACCTCGGACGTCGACGACCGGGACAAGCCGTTCGTCACCGGCGAGCGCACCGCGGAGGGCTACTACAAGGTCCGCAACGGCCTCGAGGCCTGCATCGCCCGCGGCAACGCGTACGCCCCGTACTCCGACCTGCTGTGGATGGAGACAGGCACCCCGGACCTGGAGCTGGCCAGGAAGTTCGCCGAGGGCATCCACGCCGAGCACCCGGACCAGATGCTGGCGTACAACTGCTCGCCGTCCTTCAACTGGAAGAAGCACCTCGACGACGACACGATCGCCAGGTTCCAGCGGGAGCTGGGCGCGATGGGCTTCAAGTTCCAGTTCATCACCCTGGCGGGCTTCCACGCCCTGAACTACTCGATGTTCGACCTGGCCCACGGCTACGCGCGCCACCAGATGACGGCCTACGTGGAGCTGCAGGAGCGGGAGTTCGCGGCCGAGGAGCGCGGCTACACCGCCACCCGGCACCAGCGCGAGGTGGGCACCGGCTACTTCGACCTGGTCTCCACCGTGCTCAACCCGGAGTCCTCCACCACGGCGCTGGCCGGCTCCACGGAGACCGCCCAGTTCTGAGCAGGACGGACGCGGTGCGGCCGGGAGCACGGAAGGCCCCCGGCCGCACCGCATCCGACGTCGTCGCGCACCGGCCCGCGCCGGAGCCGCCCCACCCGATCTCCCAGGACACTCCGCAGGCGAGGAACCAGCCATGATGACCATGACCAGCAACCCCGTGACGATCAACGGCGTGACCCTCACCGGTCACCACGTGCCCCGGCAGGACAGTGTGCTCACCCCCGACGCGCTCGGCTTCCTGGCGGCGCTGCACCGCGAGTTCGAGCCCCGCCGGCGCGAGCTGCTCGCCGCCCGCGAGGAGCGGCGCAGGGCGATCGCCCGCGGCACCGACCCGACCTTCCTGCCGGAGACGCGCAGGATCCGCGAGGACGACTCGTGGCGCGTCCCGCCGCCCCCGCCCGGGCTCGAGGACCGCCGCGTGGAGATCACCGGCCCCACCGAGCGGAAGATGACCATCAACGCGCTCAACTCCGGGGCCGAGGTGTGGCTCGCCGACATGGAGGACGCCAACACCCCGCACTGGACCAACGTGGTCACCAACCAGCTCAACCTCGTCGACGCGCTCGAGGGGACCATCGAGTTCACCAACCCGGACGGCAAGAAGTACGCGCTGCAGAACAAGGACGCCCGGGCGAACCCGACGATCGTGGTGCGCCCCCGCGGGTGGCACCTCGAGGAGAAGCACCTGTCCGTGCGGGACGAGCCCATCGCGGGCGCCATCGTGGACTTCGGCCTCTACTTCTTCCACAACGCCCGCCGGCTCCGGAAGCTCGGGCTGGGCCCCTACTTCTACCTGCCCAAGACCGAGTCGCACCAGGAGGCGCGGCTGTGGCACGACATCTTCGGCCGCGCGGAGTCCATGCTCGGGGTGGACCGCGGCACCATCCGCGCCACCGTCCTCATCGAGACGATCACCGCGGCCTTCGAGATGGAGGAGATCCTGCACGAGCTCGGCGAGCACGCCGCAGGGCTCAACGCCGGCCGCTGGGACTACATCTTCTCGATCATCAAGAACTTCCGGACCCGCGGGCCCCGCTTCATCCTCCCGGACCGCAACGCCGTGACCATGACGCAACCGTTCATGCGGGCCTACACCGAGCAGCTCGTGCGGGCGTGCCACCGCCGCGGGGCGATGGCCATCGGCGGCATGGCCGCGTTCATCCCCAGCCGGCGGGACGAGGAGGCCAACCGCACCGCGATCGAGAAGGTGCGGGCCGACAAGACCCGCGAGGCGGAGGACGGCTTCGACGGCTCCTGGGTGGCCCACCCCGACCTGGTCCCCGTGTGCCGCGAGGTCTTCGACGCGGTGCTCGGCGAGAGGCCCAACCAGCTGGACCGGCTCCGCGAGGACGTGGTGCCGGACGACAAGGCGCTCATCGACATCGCCTCCGCCACGGGGAAGATCACCGAGGGTGGCATCCGCGGCAACATCGAGGTGGGCATCCGCTACATCGAGGCATGGCTGCGCGGCAACGGCGCGGTGGGCATCCACCACCTGATGGAGGACGCCGCGACCGCGGAGATCTCCCGCTCGCAGATCTGGCAGTGGGTGAACACGCGGGCGATCACGGACGAGGGCGAGGAGATCACCCGGGACTGGGCCCGGGAGCTGCTGGAGGAGGAGTTCGCGGGGATCGAGCGCGCCCAGGGGGACCGGTTCGACGACGCCCGCTCCGTCTTCGAGGAGGTGGCCCTGGGCGACGACTACCCGGCGTTCCTCACCACCACCGCCTACGAGCGCTTCCTGGCCGAGCCCGAGGACCCGCACGTCCCCGAGGAGGCCGCCTCCTCCGCGTCGTCGCGCTCCTGAGCGGTCCACCGGGCCGGGTCCACGACCCAGGGCACCCGGGGCAGGACGTCCTCGTCGAAGACGGCGAGGACGTCCTGCGCCGTCCGGGCCGGGCCGGGCAGGCGCAGCGACGCCGCGAGCCGGCCGAGCACCTCCTCGGCGTCGTGCCCCGCCGCGGCGAGCTCGGCGAGGGTCACCGCGCCGTCGCGCTTGGCCAGGCGCCGGCCGTGCGGATTGAGCACGAGGGGGACGTGCACCCACTCCGGCTCGTCCAGCCCCAGCACCTCCGCGAGGTGTGCCTGCCGCGGGGTGGAGGGGAGCAGGTCGTCGCCCCGCACCACCTGGTCCACGCCCTGGTGGGCGTCGTCCAGGACCACCGCGAGGTTGTAGGCCGGACGGCCGTCGTTGCGCAGCAGCACGAAGTCGTCGACGAGCCCCGTGTAGGCGCCCGCCCAGCGGTCCACGACCGTGCGGGAACGCACGTCCGCACGCAGCCGCACGGCGGGGGGCCGCTCGCGCCGGCGCCGCGCCCGCTCGGCGCCGGTGAGATCCCGGCACGTGCCGGGGTAGGCCCCCGGGGCCCCGTGCGGCGCGCCGGCCGCCGCCTGGATCTCGCGGCGGGTGCAGTAGCACTCGTACGTGCGGCCCGCCGCGGTGAGGCCCGCCACCACGGCCCGGTGCTCCGACTCGCGCGCGGACTGCAGCAGGGGTGGGCCGTCCCAGTCGAGGCCCAGCCGGGCGAGGTCCGACAGCTGCCGCTCGGCCGCCCCCGGGCGCACCCGGTCGATGTCCTCGACGCGCAGGACGAAGCGCCGGCCCGTGGACCGCGCGAGGGCCCACGCCAGCAGCGCCGTGCGGAGGTTGCCGAGGTGGAGGTCCCCCGAGGGCGAGGGAGCATAGCGGCCGGCGCCGCCGACCGCACGGTCCGGGGGCGAGGAGGTCATGGTTGCCAGGATAGACAGCGGCGGTCGGTACCCTGGTCGGGTGGCGCGCATCAACGAAATCCGCGACGGCGTCTTCGCCGTGAGCACGGACAACTGGAGGCTCAACTCCGGTCTCGTGCTCGGGACCCGTCGCGCCCTGGTGATCGACACGGGGGCGGGTCCGCGCCAGGCCCGCGAGATCCTGGAGGCCGTCCGTTCGCGCACGGCCCTGCCGCTGACGGTGGTGAACACCCACGCCCACTACGACCACTTCCTGGGCAACGCCGTGTTCCAGCGCGCCGGGGCCGTGGACTTCTGGGCCCACCGGGGCTGCGCCGCGGCGATCCGGGCGCACGGCGACTACCAGCGCTCGTTCGTGGGCACCCACGAGCCCGAGATGGCCGCCGCGGACGGGCCGGACACCCGTCTGGTCGTGCCCAACCGGCACCTGCCGGGCTCGGGGCGGCGTCCCGCCCTCACCCGGATGGACCTGGGGGAGCGGGGAGCGGTGCTCTTCTCGCTCGGCCCGGGCCACACCGACAACGACGTCTGCGTGGGCGTCGACGACGTCGTCTTCACCGGCGACCTCGTCGAGGAGGGCTCCGATCCCTGCTTCGACGACTCCTATCCGCGGGGCTGGTCCACGGCGCTCGAGAACCTCGCCGCCCTCGCCCGGTACCGGGTCTTCGTCCCCGGCCACGGCAACCCCGTGGAGCGCGGCTTCGTGCTCCAGCAGGCGCAGCTGATGCGCACGGCGATCGAGCGCGTGGACGCGAGCGCGGCCGCCGCCGCGCAGCCCGACGGCATGCGGCCCGTGACCGCCTCGATGTTCCGTCTGCCCTACAACCCGGGCGCGGCGCGGATCCTCCTGGACCGCCTCGAGCGGATCAGGGCCGAGGACGCCGCGACCGAGGAGCTTGCAGCGCTGTCAGTGCCGCAGCCACGAGCAGACTGACGCCGAGGATCGCCGCGCACGCCGCGACGGCCGCCCAGCCCCCGCCCGTCACCCGCAGCGCCGCCCACAGCGGCAGCAGACCCGCGAGCAGCGACCCCGCGCCGAACACGGCCAGCAGGGCGGTCAGGCCTCCCCCCGGCGCGGGACGCTCCACCGGCCCGGTCATGCGCAGCACGAGCCCGCCCAGGGCCGCCCAGCCGGCCACCACCAGCAGGGCCGCCACGACGTCCGAGGGCCGGTGCCATCCGTTCAGCAGCGTGGCCACACCGGTCGCGGTCGTCGCCCCCGCCCCGAGCAGCGCCACGACGGGCCGGGACGGGGCGGGCGCGGCGAGCAGCACCACCGCCACCGCGGACGCCGCGGCGGCCGTGTGCCCGGACGGGAAGGAGTTGACGACCACCTCCTGGATGCCGAGGTCCGGCTTGTCCAGCAGCACGCGCTTGAGCAGCTGCACCGTGAGGTTGGACAGCAGGACCACCCCGGCGCCGATCACGGCCGGAGCGAGACGCCGGGAGCGCACCGCCAGGACCGCCAGGCACAGGGCCGACACCGCGCCCACCGCCCACGGGACCGAGTCGAGCAGCTGCGCGGCGCGGTCGGAGAGGTCCGGGAAGGCGTTCTGCGCCTGGCGCAGGGCCAGCTCGTCGAGCCACTGACCGGTCGGGGTGGTCAGGGCCACGACCGCCACCGCAGCCGCCGCGGCCCACAGCGCGGCGGCACCGAACAGGTGACCCAGGACCTGCAGGACGGTCGGGGAGGGCCGATGGGCGATCGCGGTCATGGGACTCCTGGGCGGTGGGGCGGGTCGGCGCGGGGCCGGCACGACGTCGGCACGGGCACGGCGGTGCCGGCTCTGGCGGAGCACTCATCATTCCACGGGTGGATCGGTGCGGGCTGGGAGGACCCGCCTAGGCTGGACCGCATGATCCCGCCGGAGACCCTGCCCCCGCTCGACGACCTGCTCGCCCGCGCGCACGTCGTCGCCCTGCCGATGCGCGTGCGCTTCCGCGGGGTCGAGGTGCGCGAGTCGGTGCTGGTCCGCGGTCCGGCCGGGTGGGCGGAGTTCGGCCCGTTCCCCGAGTACGGGGACGCCGAGTCCACCGCCTGGCTCCGGGCCGCGGCCGACGCCGCGTGGCGCGGCTTCCCACCGCCCCGGCGCACGCGCATCCCGGTCAACGCGACCGTGCCGGCCGTCCCCGCGGCCCGCGTCCGCGAGGTGCTCGCCGGTTTCGGGAACGGCGTCCGCGCCGTGAAGATCAAGGTCGCCGAGCGCGGCCAGGACCTGGCGGACGACGACGCCCGTGTCGCGGCCGTGCGGGCCCTGCTGCCGGAGGCCGAGCTGCGGGTGGACGCCAACGGCGGCTGGGACGTCCCCACCGCGCTCGCGGCCCTGGACCTGCTGGGGCGGCACGGCCTCGCGTACGCGGAGCAGCCCGTGCCCACGATCGCAGGACTCGCGGCCGTCCGGGAGGGGCTCGCCGACCGGGGCGTGCCGGTGCTCGTGGCCGCGGACGAGTCCGTGCGCCGGGAGAGCGACCCGCTCGCGGTGGCCCGGGCGGGAGCCGCCGACCTGATCGTGGTCAAGGCCGCTCCCCTCGGCGGGGTGCGCCGCGCCCTGGACGTGGTCGCGCAGGCCGGCCTGCCGGCCGTGGTGAGCTCCGCCCTGGACTCCTCGGTGGGCATCCGTGCGGGTCTGGCGCTCGCCGCCGCCCTGCCCGAGCTCCCCTACGCCTGCGGGCTCGGGACCGTGTCCCTCATGCGGGAGGACGTCCTGCGCGTGCCGCTGCGGCCGGTGGGCGGCATGCTCGAGCTGCAGGACGCGGTCCCGGACCCCGCGCAGCTCGAGCGGCTCGCGGTGCCCGCGGACCGGCGCCGGTGGTGGCTGGACCGGCTGCGCCGCGTGCACGCCCTCGCCGGGGCGGCCCCTCAGGCCTGAGCCACGGCGACCAGGACCTCGGCCCGGAGGAGGTCCAGGTCCACGGACTCGCCCTCGTGCAGCCCGTGACCCCGGACCCAGGCCCGTGCGGCGCGCCACACGTCGTCGCAGCCGAGCTCCACGTCGGGGTGGGCGGCCCCGATCCGCGTGCGCGCGATGTGCTCGGGGTCGTCGCCCGTGAAGGAGAACACCGCCACGGGGCTGCAGGCGAGCCCGACCACCCCGTGCACGGACGCGATGACCCGCCCGTGCAGGCAGTCCCCGGGGTGCAGGTCCCAGGCGCGGCGCACACTCAGGCAGTCCACGCCCGGACGCCGGTGGCCGCGGGCACCGGGATCGAGCGGACGCGACGTCCTGCTGTCCTGGGGGGCGAGCAGCCCCGCTTCCGGTTCTCCACTCATCACGAGCCTCCTCCACCCGTGCCGGGGCCGGCACCTCCGCGGCGGCGGCGGGGCCCGTGGACGGGCGGGGCAGGAGGAGGGGGGTCTTCCGGCGCTCCCGGTCAGGGTCCGGATCGCTGGGCGGACGGGACGGCCTGGCGGCCTGATGGAACGAGCATCCCAGACCGGGGTCGTCCGCGGAATCGGCCGCGGCTTTGTGTCGTGCAGTGAACCGGCACGGGCCCGGTGGCGCTGACCCGGGGGCCGAGCCCCGGCCGGTCACGGGGCGTTCACCCGCGGTTCGCGCGGCCGCTCCCGGCTCCTCACCGGGTGGTGGTGCAGTGGCGGAGCACCCGTTCCCCGGCCGCGGTCCTCCGCGGGCCCCGTCTCCTGGGAGAGTCATGACCGAGACCGCCAAGCGCCCCCTCCTGCCCATGCTCGGGCACACCCGTGGCAGGCGCAGCCCCGTCACCTGCGAGCTCAAGTGCGGCAGCGCCTGCGCCGGCCCGGAGTGCAACACCTCCGGCAACGGCTACTTCCGCGACATCGCGAGCGCGGCCCTGTCCCGCCGTTCCGCGCTCGGCCTGGGAGCCGCGGCGGCCGTGACCGTCGGCGTCGTCGGCGCCACCCCGGAGGCCGCCCAGGCCGCCGGCCGCGGCCGCTCCGGGCTGTCCTTCGGCCCGATCGCCCCGGTCCCGAACACGGTGGACGACCTCACGGTGCCCGAGGGCTACGACTGGTCCCCGATCATCCGCTGGGGCGACCCCCTCTTCGCGGACTCCCCGGAGTTCGACCCGTACCACCAGACGGCCGAGGCCCAGGCCCAGCAGTTCGGCTACAACTGCGACTACCTGGACGTCCTCCACGACCGCGGCGGGCGCACCGGCCTGCTCGTCAGCAACTTCGAGTACACCAACGAGGACATCATGTTCCCCGCCGAGCAGCGCGAGGACATCGAGTTCGTGACCCGCGTGGCCATGGCGGCGCACGGCATGGGCGTGGTCGACATCACGCGCACCGAGGTGGGCGAGCCCTGGTCCTACGTCCGCGGGGGCGCCCGCAACCGCCGGGTCACTGCGTCCACGCCGATCACGATCGACGGCCCCGCCGCGGGCTCCGACCTGCTCAGGACGGTGGACGATCCCACCGGCACCGTGGTCCTCGGGACGCTCAACAACTGCGCCGGTGGAACCACCCCGTGGGGCACCGTCCTGTCGGGGGAGGAGAACTTCAACCAGTACTTCCGGGGCCTCGCCTCGGACGAGTTCGCCCGCTACGGCATCTCCGAGGAGGCCCCGTCCCGCCGCTGGCACGAGGTGGAACCGCGCTTCGACTCGACCCTGCCCGGCTACGAGAACGAGCCCAACCGCTTCGGCTGGATCGTGGAGCTGGACCCCTACGACCCCTCCTCCACCCCGGTCAAGCACACGAGCCTCGGCCGCTTCAAGCACGAGGGCGCCACGGTGCGCGTGGCCGAGGACGGGACCGTGGTCGCCTACTCGGGCGACGACGAGCGCTTCGAGTACCTCTACAAGTTCGTCTCCTCGAAGAAGTACGTCGAGGGCGACCGGGCGCACAACATGACGCTGCTGTCCGAGGGCGACCTCTACGTGGCGAGGTTCACCGGTGACACCGCCGCCGAGATCGACGGCTCCGGCCGGGTGCCCTCCGACGGCGCGTTCGACGGCTCCGGGCAGTGGCTGCCGCTCGTCGTGCAGGGCGAGTCCGCGATCGAGGGCATGGGGGTCGACGAGGTGCTCGTGTACACCCGGACCGCCGCCGACAAGGCCGGGGCCACCAAGATGGACCGGCCGGAGGACGTCGAGCCGTCCCCGCGGACCGGCAAGGTGTACCTGGCGCTGACCAACAACACCCAGCGCGGCACCGAGGGCAAGGCCGGCCCCGACGAGGCGAACCCGCGCACCCAGAACCGCACCGGGCACGTCATCGAGCTCACGGAGCGCCACGGCCGGGCGGACGCCCGGGAGTTCGACTGGAACATCCTGATCGTCGCCGGTGACCCCGGGAAGGACCCCTCGACCTACTTCTCGGGCTTCCCTGCGGACCGGGTCTCCCCGATCTCCTGCCCCGACAACCTGGCGTTCGACTCCCAGGGGAGCCTCTGGATCTCGACCGACGGGCAGCCGAGCACGATCGGCTACAACGACGGCCTGTTCCTCGTGGGCCTGTCGGGAAGCAACCGGGGCAGCGTCCAGCAGTTCCTGGCCGTGCCGCAGGACGCCGAGACCTGCGGTCCCGTGATCCACGACCGCGAGAACATGGTCTACGTCAACGTCCAGCACCCGGGCGAGGACGGCACCTTCGAGGAGCCCCGCTCCTACTTCCCGGACTACGTCGTGCCCACCCAGCAGGGGGACGGCGAGTGGTCGGTGGCCCGCCCGTCCGTGGCCCAGGTCTTCCGCGTCGGCCGCGGCGCGGGGCCCGAGTTCCCCGGCGCCGTCCACGACGCGCCGGGACGCGAGCGCAACCAGCACAAGCGTCGTGCGAACGGGGAGCGCGGCCCCCGGTACTGCGGCTACAAGGGCAAGGCGACGCCCGAGACGAAGAGGGCCGCGAAGCAGAGCCGTCGCACCTACTGAGCGGCCCTGCGTCCCGGCCGGTCCCCGGTCCGCC
>NZ_JBISWJ010000067.1:0-3520 GCF_044462225.1 Kocuria kalidii
CCCGGCCGGTCGACGGGACTATCCTGGGCAGTTGTGACCACAGCCTCCCTCGACACCGCCCGCGCCGTCCTGGAGGAGCTCGTCGCCGCCGGGATGCGCCACCTCGTCGTCGCCCCCGGCTCCCGGTCCGCGCCGCTGGCCTACGCCGCCGCGGCCGCCTCCGCCGCCGGGGCGCTCGAGGTGCACGTGCGGGTGGACGAGCGGGGCGCGGCGTTCACGGCCCTCGGCATCGCGCGGGCCACGGGCCGCCCGGCGGGAGTCGTCACGACCTCGGGCACCGCCGTGGGCAACCTGCTGCCCGCCGTGCTGGAGGCCGACCACGCCGAGGTGCCGCTCGTCGTGGTCTCCGCCGACCGCCCGCCGGAGCTGCGGGGCACCGGTGCCAACCAGACCACCCGTCAGCCGGGGATCTTCGGGGACCACGTGCGGGCCTCCGTGGACCTCCTCCCGGACGACGACGTGCCCGCCCGGCTCGCGGCGGCCCTCGCCGCCCTGGCCGGCCGCGGCCCGGACGGGCCCCGGCCGGCGGGCCCGGTCCAGCTCAACGTGGCCCTGCGCGAACCGCTGCACCCCGCGGACGAGGACGGGGCCGTGCTCACCGCCTGGGCGCGGCGGCTGGTCTCCCGGGCGGGTACCGCGCCGGACCCGGGCCCGCGGGCC
Organism: Kocuria kalidii; assembly: GCF_044462225.1. Lineage (NCBI taxonomy): Bacteria > Bacillati > Actinomycetota > Actinomycetes > Micrococcales > Micrococcaceae > Kocuria > Kocuria kalidii. Next base: position 661 of record NZ_JBISWJ010000067.1, read on the forward strand.
GTGGAGGCCGGACCCGTCCGCGACCCGGGGCCGGGCGCGGGGACGGCGCGCTCCGTCGTGGTCGCCGGGGACGCGGCGGGAGCCGGCGCGGCGCGCTTCGCCGAGGTCTGCGGTCTCCCGCTGCTCGCGGAGCCCTCGTCGAACGCCCGGTCCGGCCCGCACGCCGCGGGGGCCTACCGGCTGCTCCTGGACTCCCCGCTGGGGCGGCGGATCGAGCGCGTCCTGCTCGTGGGCCGGCCGACCCTCTCCCGTCCGGTCGGCACCCTGCTCGCCCGGGCGGAGGTCGCCACGGCGGCCGTCCGGCCGGCCCCCGTGGCCTGGTACGAGCCCGGGCGGCGGCGCGAGCAGGTGCTCCGGAGCTGGGCCGAGGCCGCGGCCTTCACCGGCCGCGGCGCACCCGGCTGGGCGGCCGCCTGGCAGGAGGCGGGGGCCGCCGCGGACGACGCCGTCGCCCGGCTGCTGTCGGACGGGGCGACGGGGCGGGCGACGGGCCCCGCCGTGGCCGCCGCCGTGTGGGAGGCCTGCCGCCGGGACGGGGCCGTGCTGGTGGCGGGCTCCTCCAACCCGGTGCGGGACCTGGACCTCGCGGCCCGGCCCGGACCCGGCTCCCCGCTCGTGCTCGCCAACCGCGGGCTCGCGGGGATCGACGGGACGGTGGCCACCGCCGCGGGCGTGTCCTTGGGCACCGGACGGCCCGTCCGCGCCTTCCTGGGCGACCTGACGTTCCTGCACGACGCCTCGTCCCTGCTGCTGGGCACGGGCGAGCGGGAGCCCGACCTGCAGCTGGTGGTCCTCAACGACGGCGGCGGGGGGATCTTCACGACCCTCGAGCACGGTGCGGTGGGGGAGCGGGAGGACTACCGCGCGGTCGTGGAGCGGTTCTTCGGCACCCCGCACGAGGCCCGCCTGGACGCACTGTGCGCCGGCTACGGCGTGGCCCACCGACGTGCGGCGACCGTCGCCGAGCTCGAGCAGGCGCTGACCGCGCCGGTGCGCGGCCGCTCGGTCCTGGAGATCGCCGTGGACCGGCGCGGCCTGCGGGAACTCCACGCCGGGATCCGGGTCTCCGTCGTCCGGGCCGCGGCACGGGCCGCCGTCCCGGCCGCCGGTCGGAGCGGCCGCGGGTCCTGAGGGGGCCCGTGCCGGCCGCGCGGCGCCGCCGGGACCGGGCACGGCCCGCGCCGCACCGGCTCAGCGTTCCGGCGCCTCCACCTGGGTGGGGTTGAGCACCCGGGAGAGGAACGACTGCGTGCGGGGCTCCTGCGGGTTCCGGATCAGCTCCGCCGCGGGGCCCTCCTCGACGACCACACCGCCGTCCATGAACACGACCTTGTCGGCGACGTCGCGGGCGAACTCCATCTCGTGCGTCACCACCAGCATCGTCATGCCCTCCGCGGCGAGCCGGCGCATGATGGCCAGGACGTCGCCCACCGTCTCGGGGTCCAGGGCGGAGGTCGGCTCGTCGAAGAGCATGAGGGACGGGTCCATCGACAGCGCCCGGGCGATGGCCACGCGCTGCTGCTGGCCGCCGGAGAGCTGGTCGGGGTAGCTGTCCGCCTTCTCGGCCAGGCCCACGCGGTCGAGGTTGCCCCGGGCGATCCGCTCGGCCTCGGCCTTGTCCCGCCTGAGCACCTTGAGCTGGGCCACGGTGCAGTTCTCGAGGACGCTCAGGTGGGGGAACAGGTTGAACTGCTGGAAGACCATGCCCACGTGCCGGCGCATCCGGTCGACGTCGGCCTCGGGGTCGGTGACCTCGAAGTCGCCGATCGCGATCCGGCCCTGCTGGGGGGTCTCGAGCAGGTTGACGCAGCGCAGCAGGGTGGACTTGCCGGAGCCGGAGGGTCCGATGAGGCAGACCACCTGGCCGGCGCCGACGCTGAGGGAGATGCCCTTGAGGACCTCGAGGGAGCCGTAGGACTTGTGCAGGTCCTCGATGACGACGGAGGCCGCACCGGCGAGTCCGTCGGCGCTCTCGGGCCGGGGTGCGGGGGAGGATGCAGTGCTCATCGTCAGGCTCCTAGGACTTCTTCATGCGGTCGGTCTTGGACTCGAAGCGGCGGGTCAGGATGCCCAGGGGCACCGTGATGATGAGGTAGCACACGCCCGCCACCACGAGGGGGGTCAGGCCCGCGCCGGCCCCCGAGATGGCCTCGCGGCCGTACTTGGTGAGCTCGTACTGCCCCACGCCCATGCCGAGGAGGTAGACCAGCGACGAGTCCTTGGTCAGCAGGATCACCTCGTTGGTCAGCGGAGGCAGCACGATCCGCAGGGCCTGCGGGATGACGATCGTGACCATCGCGCGGGCGTGGGACATGCCCAGGGACCGCGCGGCCTCGTACTGGCCCTTCGGGACGGCCTGCAGGCCCGCCCGCAGCGACTCCGCGATGTAGGCGGCGGCCACGAGGCCCAGGGCGATCATCACCGTGACGTAGTGGTTGAAGCGGAAGCCGAAGGCCAGCGGGATGCCGTAGCCGAAGGCGAGGAAGACCAGCAGTGCCGGGACGCCGCGGAAGAACTCGATGTAGATCGTGGCCAGCCACCGGTAGGGCGCCACGGACGAGAGCTTCATGAGCGCGAGGACCACACCGCCGGTGAGGCCGACCACGAAGCCGAGGAGCGTGTAGATCAGGGTGTTCTTCAGCGCCACGACGATGATGCCGGGGAACTGCTGGGCCGCGATGGCCGGGTTGAACACCTTCTCGACCAGCAGGGGCCAGTCGGCGAGCGCGATCAGCGCGACGGCGACGAGGATCAGGACGGCGTACTGGATGCCGCGGGAGAGCCGGGCTCTCTGGTGCATGGTCATGGACATGGAGTGGTCCGTTCTGGGTGGGACGGGCGGTCGGTGGCGGGGCCGGCT
>NZ_JBISWJ010000068.1:0-66061 GCF_044462225.1 Kocuria kalidii
GCCGGCCCCCGGGGTCAGTTCTCCTGGACGGGGATCCACGTCTCGACGATCCGGTCGAGCGTGCCGTCCGCCTGGATCCGGTCGATGGTCGCGTCGACCTGCTCGAGCGTGGCCGTGCTGCCCTGCCGCACGGCCACGCCCAGCTGGTCGTCGATGTCCCGCGTCTCCTGCAGGACGAAGCCGGGGTTCGCCCGGGAGTGCTCGGCGATCGCGGTGACGTCGTCCAGCACGGCGTCCACGCCGTCGGTGGCGAGGGCCGTGAACATCGTGCTGGCGTCCTCGTACTGCACGGCGTCGAGGCCGAGCTCGCGGGCCTGGTCCTCGCCCACGGTGCCCTGCATGACGCCGATCCGGGCCTGCTCCTCGCGCGCGGCGTCGATCGAGCCGATCCCGTCCTCGCCGTCGGTCACGAGGCCCACCTCGTTGTCGTAGTAGGGGTCCGAGAAGTCCATCACCGTGCGCCGCTCCTCGGTGATGGACAGCGCCGAGATCGCGACGTCGCACTGCGCGGAGTCCAGGGCGGCGCCGGACTGGATCGACTCGAAACCGAGCGTGAGATTCTTCATCTCCACGCCCAGGTCCGCGGCGATCTCCCGGCCGAGGTCCATGTCGAGCCCCACCATCTCGCCGCCCTCCTCCATCTCGAAGGGAGGGTAGTTCGCCTCCGAGCACACGGTCAGCACGCCGGGCTCCACCAGGGCCACGGCCGAGGGCGCCGCGGTCCCGGCGGTGGCCCCACCATCCTCCCCGCCGTTCCCGGCGGGTCCTCCGGACGTGCAGGCGGTCAGGGCGAGGACGGCGATCGCGGACAGCGCCGCGGCGGCGTGCGCGCAGGTGGGGCGGGACGTGGGGCAGGGCATGCGGGTCTCCTCCGGTGGGAGCGGTGGTCGTCGGCGCGGGCGGGCCGGGCACGGGGCCGGCCCTACGGGGTGGTAACCCCGACCGTGTTCGGGGACCAGGATACGGTGCATTCCCCGCGCAGGCTCCGCAGGCGGGCTCAGCGGGCGGACAGCCCCGGCGCGGGGACCAGGCGCTCCGGTGTCCCGGCGGTCCGCTGCCCCAGGGCCTGGAGCATGGGCCGCAGCTTCGCCCACGTCTCGGCGAGCTCGGCCTCGGGGTCGGACGCGGCCACGATGCCGCACCCGGCGAAGAGCCGCACGGTGCGCTCGTCCTCCTGCACCGCCCCGCGCAGGGCGATGCCCCAGTCGCCGTTGCCGTGGGCGTCGAGCCAGCCCACGGGGCCCGCGTACAGACCCCGGTCCATCTGCTCCAGCTCCGGGATCGTGGCGGCGGCCACCGCGGTGGGGGTCCCGCACACCGCGGCGGTGGGGTGCAGGGCCTCGGCGAGCTCGAGGGAGGACGGCGGGTCCCCGGCCGGGCCCGGGCGCAGGGCGGCGCTGACGTCCGAGGCCAGGTGCCACACGTTGGGCAGCTCGAGGATGAAGGGCTCCGGTGAGGTCGTCACGGCGTCCGTGTAGGGGGCGAGCGACGCCTCGAGGGAGTCGACCGCGAACCCGTGCTCATGCTGCTGCTTCTCCGACTCGCCGAGCACCCGCGCGGCGTACTCCTGGGGGTCCTCGTCCGGGGGTGCGGCGTCCCGGTCGAGCGTTCCCGCGAGCACGCGGGCGTGCGCGACGCCGTCGAGCACCCGCACCAGCATCTCGGGGGTGGCGCCCATCAGCCGGCCCCGGCCCGGGGCGTCCCCACCGAAGCCCACGCAGTACGTCCAGCACCGCTCGTAGCGCCGGGCGAGGTCCCGGAGCACGGCCACGGGGTCCAGGGGCGCGTCCGTGCGCGCCACGACGTCCCGGGCCAGGACGAGCTTCTCCAGCCGGCCGGCGCGGATCCGTGCCACGCCGTCCCGCACCGCCTCCGTCCACTCGTGCTCGCCGAGCGTGCCGGAGGACAGCCGGACGTCGGCCGGGACGGCGGCCCGGCCGTCCCCGGCGGGCGGGCGGCCGGGGGCGGTGCCGAGCCGGCGCAGCCAGGCGGCCGCGACGTCGTCCGGGCCCAGCCCGAAGGGCGTCCCGGGGGCCACGGCCACCACGAGGCTCGCCCACGCGACGCCGCCCCGGCGCCCCACGAGGAGCTCGGGGACCACGAGCCCGGAGTCCGCGGCGGAGCCCGCCGCGAAGGTGAACGCGCCGAAGGCCGCGAGCCCGGTGCCGGGCACCGCCACGCGGTCCTCGACCACCGCGGCCGCGACCACGTCGTCCCACCACACGCGCGCGGCCGTGAACCGGTCCGCTCCGCGCACCGTGTGCTCGGCGACCCGGCCCCACGCCACGAGGCCGTGCCCGTCCACGGTCCAGGTGAGCAGATCCGGTCCGGTCAGCAGCTCGCGCAGGTCCGGGGCGGCGGCGGGGTCCGCACCCAGCGCGGACAGGGGCACCGTGAGGGCGTGCAGCACGGGGACCGGCGGGGCGGCGGCGGGGTCGGTGGAGGACATCGCGCACCAGTCTAAGCCGCCCGCCCGACAGGGCCGGGCCCGCCGTTCCCCGGCGGCGGGACCCGGACGGGGCCGTCGGAGCGAGGTGCGACAATGACCGGGTGAACCGAGCAGACCTGTCCAAGCAGCCGCACGAAGTCTCCGCCATGTTCGACGACGTGGCGCCGCGCTACGACCTCGTCAACGACGTCCTCTCCCTGGGGCGGACCCGCGGATGGCGCAGGGTGGTCGCGGAGGCCGTCGGCGCGGTCCCGGGCGAGAAGGTCCTGGACCTCGCCGCCGGGACGGGGACCTCGTCCGAGCCCTACGCGGACGCGGGGGTCGACGTCGTGGCCGCGGACCTCTCGCTCGGGATGCTCGAGGTGGGCCGGGCCCGCCGCCCCGACATCGAGTTCGTGCAGGCCGACGCCACGCGGCTGCCCTTCGCCGACGCGTCCTTCGACGCCGTGACCATCTCCTTCGGCCTGCGCAACATCCAGGACTTCCGCCGGGCGCTCGCCGAGATGCTCCGGGTCACCCGCCCGGGCGGACGGCTCGTGGTCTGCGAGTTCTCGACCCCCACCGCGGCCCCGCTGCGCACCGTCTACACGGAGTACCTGATGAAGGCGCTGCCCGGGATCGCCGCGCGCGCCGCGTCCAACCCGGAGGCCTACCAGTACCTCGCCGAGTCCATCGCCGCATGGCCGGACCAGGAGGACCTCGCCGCCGAGATCGCCGCGACCGGGTGGACGGGCGTGCAGTACCGCAACCTCACCGGCGGCATCGTGGCCGTGCACCGGGCCGTCAGGCCGGGCGCCGGCGTCCCCGCCCGATGAGGGCCCTGGTCCTCGGCGGCGGGCCGGCCGGCGCCACGGCCGGGTACTGGCTCGCGGAGCACGGGATCGACGTCACGGTCCTGGAGAAGACCGCGTACCCGCGGGAGAAGGTCTGCGGCGACGGGCTCACCCCGCGTGCCGTGCGCGAGATGCGGCTCATGGGCGTCCCGCACGGGCCCGAGCTCGGCTACGCCCGCAACCGGGGGCTGCGCCTCGTGGCGCGGGAGCGCAGCGTCGAGGTGCCGTGGCCCGAGCTGAGCGACTTCCCGCCCTACGGCCTCGTGCGCACCCGCCGGGGCTTCGACGAGCAGCTGGCCGGGCACGCCCGCGGCGCCGGGGCCCGGGTGCTCGAGCGCCGGGCCGTGACCGGGGTGCTGCGCGACGGCGGCGGCCGGGTCGTCGGCGCCCGCGCGAACGTCCTCGACGCCGCCGGGCGGCGCACGGGGGAGACCGAGGAGCACCGCGCCGACGTCGTGCTCGCCGCGGACGGCAACTCCTCCCGCACCGCCGTGTCCGCCGGGCTGCACCGGCGCGAGGACCGGCCGATGGGGGTCGCGGTGCGCGCCTACTACGAGACCTCCCGCACGGACCTGGACTGGATGGAGGGCTGGCTCGAGCTCACCGACGGCACCGACCCGCACGGGGCGCTGCTGCCCGGCTACGGCTGGGTCTTCGGCGTCGGGGACGGCACGGCCAACGTGGGGCTCGGGATCCTCGACACCTCCCCGGCGTTCGGCGCCCTGGACTACCGCAAGGTGCTCGCCGACTGGACCGCGTCCATGCCCGCCGAGTGGACCTTCGACGAGGAGCACCGGCGCGGCCGCGTGCTCGGGGCGGCCCTGCCGATGGCCTTCAACCGCACGCCGCACCACGTCCCCGGCATGCTCCTGCTGGGCGACGCCGCAGGCCTCGTCTCCCCGTTCAACGGGGAGGGCATCTCCAACGCCATGGAGTCGGCGCGCTACGCCGCCGAGCACGTCGTGGCGGCCGCGGCGGCCCACGGGCCCGCCCAGCGGGAGCTCGTCCTCGCCGGCTACCCGGACCGGGTCCGGCAGGAGTGGGGCGCCCACTTCACGCAGGGCCGCGTCCTCGCCCAGCTCATCGGCAGCCCGGCGGTGATGAAGGCCGCCGTGCGCACCGGCATGGCCGTGCCCCCGCTGATGCGCTTCGTGGTCCGCGTGATGACGGAGCTCTCCGACCGTCCCGCTGCCACGTGGGAGGACCGCGTCGTGTCCCTCCTGGACACCCTGACGCCCGCCACCGGCAACACCCGACCCCCGAAAACTCGCTAGAGTGGTGGACCGTGACTGAATCCTCCTCCCCGAGCGCCGGTGGCCCCGCCACGGGTCTCGGCACCGATCAGGTCAGGCTGCCCGCCGGCTTCGACCTCATCGCGTCCGACGACCGGCTGGGACCCGCCGTGCTGCAGTCGCTCGCGCGGATCGAGGAACGGCTCGAGGAGGCCGTGCGCAGCACCGACCACCTCGCCGACGTCACCTCCCGCCACCTGCTCCAGGCCGGCGGCAAGCGCGTGCGGCCCCTGCTGACCGTGCTGGCCGGGGAGATCGGCGGCGGCATCAACGACGCCGTCCTCGAGGCCGCCGCCGTCGTCGAGCTCACGCACCTGGCCACGCTCTACCACGACGACGTCATGGACTCCGCGCCGCTGCGCCGCGGCGTCGCGACCGCCCAGACCGTGTGGGGCAACTCGGTGGCCATCCTCACCGGCGACCTCATCTTCGCGCGCGCCTCGTCGATGGTCTCCGACCTCGGCCAGCGGGCCCTGAAGATCCAGGCGGACACGTTCGAGCGGCTCGTGCTCGGGCAGCTGCACGAGACGGTCGGGCCGCGGGACGGGCAGGACCCGCTGGCCCACTACCTCGACGTCCTCTCGGGCAAGACGGGCTCGCTCATCGCGGCGTGCGGGCACTTCGGCACGGTCCTGGCCGGTGCCGAGGAGGAGGTCGTGGCCGTCATGGTCGAGTACGGGGAGAAGGTCGGCATCGCCTTCCAGCTCGCCGACGACGTGATCGACGTCACCGGCGAGGGCGTGGTCTCCGGGAAGTCCCCCGGCACGGACCTGCGCGAGGGGGTGCCCACCCTGCCCGTGCTGATCCTGCGCCGGATGGCGGGGGAGGGCGACGCCGAGGCCCTGCGCGCCGTCGAGCTCCTCGACTCCGACCTGACCTCGGACCAGGCCCTGGCCCGCGCCGTGGCCGCGGTCGCGGGGCACCGGTCCACCCAGGAGGCGTGGCGGATCGCCCGGGAGTGGGCCGACGAGGCCATCGCGTCGCTCGAGCCCCTGCCGGACACGGTGGCCAAGCGCGCGCTCGTGGCGTTCGCCCACGCCGTGGTGCACCGCGAGGCCTGACCCCGTTCCGCGACGGGTGCTCCGGCCGGGTGCCCGAGGTGGGGAGGCCCCGGACCCACGGGCTAGCCTGTAGCCGTCCGCCGACCACTTCCCGCACCCGAGGACCCCCATGACCCAGTCCCCGCCCGGCCGCGCCGCGGCGCCCCGCGAGGCGTTCCCCAGCCGGACCGTCTTCATCCTGGCCGCGATCGGCTCCGCCGTCGGCCTCGGCAACATCTGGCGCTTCCCCTACATCGCCTACGAGAACGGCGGCGGGGCGTTCCTGATCCCCTACCTCGTCGCCCTGCTCACGGCCGGCCTGCCCCTGCTGATGCTCGAGTACGGGATCGGACACCGCTTCCGCGCCTCGGCGCCCCTCGCCTACCGCCGCCTGCACCCCAGGACGGAGTGGATCGGCTGGTGGCAGATGGGCATCAGCTTCGTGATCGCCGTCTACTACGCCGTCATCCTCGGCTGGGCGATGCTCTACACCTACTTCTCGTTCGGCAAGAGCTGGGGCGACGACCCCGGCACGTTCTTCGTCTCGGACGTCCTGCAGAGCTCCGAGCAGGTCGGGGTGGGCCTCGACTTCGTGCCGAACGTGCTGGCCGTTACGGCGGTGGCCTGGCTCGCGCTGCTCGTCGTGCTGCTGCTCGGCGTGCAGAAGGGCATCGGCCGGGTGAACCTCGTCCTGATCCCGCTGCTGGTGCTGATGTTCCTCACGATCGTGGTCATCGCCCTCACCCTGCCGGGCGCCGCCGACGGCCTCAACGCCTTCTTCACGCCGGACTGGGCGGCGCTCACGGACAGTACGGTGTGGGTCGCCGCCTACGGGCAGATCTTCTTCTCCCTGTCGGTCGGCTTCGGCATCATGATCACCTACTCGTCCTACCTCAAGCCGAGGACGGACCTGACCGGTTCGGGGCTCGTGGTCGGGTTCGGCAACTCGAGCTTCGAGATCCTCGCCGGCATCGGCGTCTTCGCCGCCCTGGGCTTCATGGCCGGGGTCTCCGGCGTGGGCGTGGACGAGGTCGCGACCTCCGGCATCGGCCTGGCGTTCATCGCGTTCCCGACGATCATCTCCCAGGCCCCGCTCGGCACGCTGATCGGGGTGCTGTTCTTCGCGACCCTGACGTTCGCGGGCTTCACGTCGCTCGTGTCGATCGTGGAGGTCGTCGTGGCCGCCGCCCAGGACAAGCTCGGCCTGCGCCGGCGGACCGCCGTGGTGGCCGTCGTGGTGCCCATGGCGCTGATCTCCCTGGCCCTGTTCACGACCACCACGGGGCTGAACCTGCTGGACGTCACGGACAACTTCGTCAACCAGTTCGGCATCGTCGCCGCGGCGCTGGTGTCCATCATGCTGCTCACCGCGGGCTTCTCCGCGCTGCCCACGCTGCGGGACCACCTCAACTCGGTCTCGTCCGTCAAGCTGGGCCGCACGTGGATGGTCGTGGTCGGCGGGGTCACCCCGATCATGCTGGGCTACATCCTCATCAACACGCTCACCACCACCCTCGCGGAGGGCTACGGCGGGATGCCCGCGTGGTTCGTCAACACCTTCGGCTGGGGCACGGCCGGCGCGATCGTCGTCGTCGCCCTGCTGCTCTCCCGGCTGCCGTGGCCGGCCGCGTCCGCGGCCTCGGAGCTCAGCCCGTCGCCCGCCGTCGTCGACGCCTCCGTGGACCGGCGCCGGCTGCAGAGCGGCCAGCCTCTCTCACGCTGGTCGGACACCGCGCTGCGCACCCCGGCCCTCGACCAGGACTTCTCCTACCGTGCCCTCGCCGAGGGCACGGTCGTGTCCCCGGGCCGCGCGGAGGCTCCCGCCCGGGGGAGCGACCGGGCGCCCTGGAGCTCGGGCACCCCGACCAGCGCCACCGGACCCCAGGAGGACCCCCGATGACCACGCCCGCCGTCATCATGCTGATCGTCGCCGTGTGCACGGTGTGGGGCGGCTTCATCGCCGCCGTGCTCCACCTGCGGCGCACCCCGGAGACGACCGACGACGACCCGGACCCCGGCGCCGGCGACCACGCCCGCACCACCTGAGCCGCGCCCGGGTCGCACCCGGGGGTCCGCCCCGGGCGGGACTCAGGCGCGGCGGACCCGCGGGGTGCGCACCGCGTCCAGCACGAGCAGCAGCACCGCGAGCCACACGAAGCAGAAGCTGACCCAGCGCTCGGGGGGCATCTGCTCACCGAGCACGAGCACGGCCAGCAGGAACTGCATGACGGGCGTCAGGTACTGGATCATTCCTACGGTGCTCAGCGGGAGCCGGCTCGCCGCGGCGCCGAACAGGATCAGCGGCACGGCCGTGATCACGCCCGCGGCCAGGAGCAGCACGGTGTGGCCCGGGCCCTGCGTGCCGAAGGTCATCCGGCCGTCCGCCGACAGGGCCGCCACGACCACGGCGGCGATGGGGGTCAGGGCCAGCGTCTCCACCGTCAGGGTCACGATGGCGGGATAGGACCCGCCCACCCGGTTCTTCACCAGCCCGTACAGGCCGAACGAGAACGCCAGGCCCAGGGAGAGCCAGGGCACGCTGCCGTAGAACACGGCCATCACCACGACCGCGACGAACCCCACCCCGACGGCCGTCCACTGCAGCCGGCGCATCCGCTCGCGCAGCACCACCACGCCGAGCAGGACGGCCACGAGCGGGTTGATGAAGTACCCCAGGGAGGCCTCGATGGTGTGCTCCGTGGTCGTGGCGACCACGTAGAGGAACCAGTTGATGCCGATGAGCACGCCCGCGAGCGCGAGCGCCGCCAGGGTGCGGGGAGAGCGCAGCGCCCGGCCCAGCGTGCCCAGCTGCCTCGTGACCGCGAGCAGCGCCAGGCAGAAGGCCAGGGAGAACAGCACGCGCAGGGCCACGATCTCCATGGGCGTGGCCGGCTCCAGGACCACGAAGTACAGCGGCAGCAGGCCCCAGATCCCGTAGGCGGCGAATCCGGACAGCACACCGGCCCGGGTCCTCGACTGTTCGTCGGGATCCGGGCCGGGTGCGGTGTTGTAGGCGGTCACGCTCGAGGGTACCGCCGGGGATCAGAGGCCGAAGAATCGGCTGAAGAAGCCCTTCTTCCGCTCGCCCTGGTCCTCCTCCGGGATCTCCTCGCCGTCCACCACGGGCCGCGCCTCGGCGCTGCCCGGGACGCCGGGGCCGGCCACGACCTCCCGCTCGACCTCCCGCTCCGCGGCGGGCTCGCGGTGCGCCGCGGCGGCGAGCTCGACCGGCTCCCCGGCCGCGGGCCGGACCGGCTCGGGGCCGGGCACCACCGTGGTGCTCACCCGGCCCGGGCGCACGTCCCGGTCGGAGGGCTCCTGGTCGAACGGGAGGTCGGCGTCCGCGGCACCGGCGTGCGCCGCGGCCGGCTCCTCGGTCTCCCGGGGCGCCTCGACGGGCTCGGGCCGGTCCTGCGGGCGCGGCGCGTGCTCCGCCTCGACGAAGTCGGGCACCTCGATCGGCTCGGGCTGCTCCTCGGTCTCCCGGGGCTGCTCCTGCGGGGCCTTCGTGGGCTCCGGTGCCTCCTCGGTCTCCTCGGCGCGCTGCGGCTCGGCCTCCTGCCGGGCGGCCGTGGCCTCGGCGGCGGCACGGTCCTCGCGCAAGGTCGCCGCACGGGCCCGGGCGTCGGCGGCGAGGTCCGCCAGGATGTCGGGGCCCACGGACGGCTCGGCGGGCTCGACGCCGGAGATCTGGTGGTCGTCGAACCAGAACCGCTGCGCGCCGTCCCGGACGGTGACCACGCACGTGGCCTCGGTGTCCCACTCGATGTGGGCGCCGCGCAGCTTGGCGTAGGAGTCGACCGCGTGGTTGTGGTCCACCGCGGTGTCCGTGGTCAGGGCCTCGGCGATGACCCGCATCATCCGTTCCACGGTGAGCTCGGGGAGCTCGAACTCCGGTCCGTCCAGCAGCAGCCACGCGGTGACGCCGCCGCCCGCGCCGGCGGGATAGTGCGCGTACACGCCCGTGACGGTCTTGGCCGCGAGGGTCAGCCGACGGGCCAGGCCCTCCGCCACGGGCAGTTCGTCGGTGGACAGCTCGTCGACCCCCAGCCGCTCACCGGCCTCGCGCGCCTGGACCGCGGCGGAGACCACCTCCGCCGGGAAGTGGCCCAGCTCCTGCCACGACCAGATCCAGGACCCGCGCGAGGAGGATTCGGTGCCCAGCAGATAGGGGGTCAGCACCACGGGCGGCTCGGTCTGCAGAGTGAACGCCGGTGCGGAGAAGTCGACGTCCCACCCGGCGCCCTGGGTCAGCTCGGCCAGCCTGGCCTGGAACTCGGTGGAGATGAAGATCGACTCGTCGATCAAGTCCTGCAGCGTTTTCGTCATGCGTCCAGGCTAGCAACCATCCCGGGCGCGGGGACGTCACGGGGGGCGTCGTCCGGTGCGTCGGGGAACAGCCGCACGAGCGCCCCGTCCACGGGCGGCGGCCACCCGCTTCGGTAGGGTGGTGGCGAGTCCTGCGGAGCCCCGCGACGCCGCGTCCGGCTCCGCGCCCGTCCCGTGACCACCACGATCCGATCAGGCCCCGCGCGGGCCGGGAACGAGCCACCGCATGAGCGAGACCCCCACGACCCCGACCCCGGGCCCGTCCCGGCAGGAGCTGCTGAACACGATCGGCTCGTGGATCCTCTCGGTGCTGCGCACCGAGCCGGGCTGGGACCGCACGGTCGTGGACCTCAAGTTCCAGGGCGGGCGCGTGCACCTGCGCGTGCGCGAGCACCGGGGCCAGGAGGTGGTGCCCGGCACCGCCGGCCCCATCAAGGAGGACAGCGCCGTCATCCCCGCCGTGGAGCAGCTGCGGGAGAGCGCCCACGTCCCGGGGCGCGGGACGTGGTTCACCGCCACGGTGGTGATCCTCGCGCAGAGCTGGCCCGAGCCGACCCACCGGTTCGGGGGGACCTACGACTTCGACGGCGAGCCCCGGCAGTGGGGGGACGAGGGCCCCTTCACCGGCCAGGACGTCCTGGAGCACCTCGAGCGCTTTCCCCGGACCCGGGCCAGGATCCCGGCCTGGGCCGCCGAGCTCGCCGAGCGGGAGGGCGTGGAGCTGCCCGTCCTCCCCCCGGGCGCCGAACAGGAGGCCGACCGGCACGGCACGGTCCACTCCCTGGTGCGGTCGGCCGTCGACCGGTTCGCGAGCGCGCCCGACAACAAGGCCATGATCGAGGTCATCCGCCAGTGCATGGCCGGTGCGCTGCTGCTCGACGTCAGCGAGAGCACCCTCGTGGCGGGTCCGGCCGGGGAGACGGTGGGCCCGGACTCCACGCTGCGGGTCCAGACGCTGGGGGAGACGGACGGCACCCGGTCGCTGGCCGTGTACACCTCGGCGGCCGAGGCGCAGGCCATGTTCGACCGCCACCACCCGGACGGCGGCAAGCCCGTGCTGCTGCGCGAGTCCGCCGTGAAGATCCTGCAGATGATCGCGGACGACCCCCAGTACGACCACCTGGTCATCGACCCGGCCCGGCAGGGGTGCCGGATCGGCCGCCCCCAGATCGAGTGGGCCATGCGGGCGCCGCGCAACGACGCCGTCAAGTCCGCGATGCTGGAGAACAACATGTCGCAGCTGCTCGCCGGGATCCTCGCCCCGGACGCGGTGCTGCTGCTCGGGGCGCGCGTGCAGGACGGGCGCGCCGTGCCCGTCTACGCCAAGCCGCAGGAGGAGGGCGCCAAGCCCGACACCCTGCTGCTGTTCACGTCCGCGGCGGAGATCGCCGTGCTGGACACGACCCTCGAGGTCCGCTCCGCACCGGCTCCCCGGGCGCTGCGCTTCGCGCTCGACGCCGGGGCGGAGAAGGTCAGCATCAACGCGCACCCGCCCGTGGCCACGCTGACCGCCGACCAGCTGCGGAACCTCCTGGCCCTCGTGGACAAGGAGACGGAGCCCGCCGCCGGGTCCTCCGGCGAGCAGGCCGGCCCGGCCGCGACCGGGAGCTGAGGACCGGGGGCGTCAGCCCGCGGCGGACGTCTCCGCGGGCTCCGGCTCCGCCGCGAGGCAGTCCGCGCAGATGCCCTGGTAGACGACGTCGGCGGTGAGCAGCTGCATGCCGTGGTGCTCGGAGGGCGTCAGGCAGGGGGTGTGGCCGACCGCGCAGTCGACGTCGGCCACCGTGCCGCAGCGCACGCAGTACGCGTGGTGGTGGTTGTCCCCGGTCCGGGTCTCGTACAGGGCCGGTGACGCAGGGGGCTCGAACTTGCGCAGCATGCCGACGGCCGTGAGATCGGACAGGACCACGTAGACGGACTGGACCGTGATCGCCGGCAGGACCTCGCGGACGCCGGCGACGACGTCCTCGGCGGTGGCGTGCGGGTGGCGGTCCACGGCGTCGAGGACGGCCAGCCGCTGCTTGGTGACGCGGCGGCCGTGGGAGCGCAGCAAATCCGACCACGCGGCGGCCCGGGCGGTGTCCGGTGCGGGGCGTTCGGTGGTCTGCATGCCCCCACCGTAGCGTTATTGTGATGAACTCACAATAGTGGACAGCGCCGTGCGCGGAACGAGTTCGCGAAGGTCAACACCGTGTGACCGTTCTGGTCGTGCCCCCGCCCGCCCGTGTTCACCCCCGTCTGACCTGGGACTACGATGAGCGCGGGGGATGGGGGTCCGTCACCGTCGTCGTGCTGCGTGCACCGGCGATCGGGTGCAGTGCGTCCCCGAGAATCTTCTCCCCGAACCACCGCGACCACGACGGAGACAGATATGACGCGTCCTGCCCATGCCCGCCCGAACGGCCCCGGCGGCGAGCCGGTGGCCCTCCGCGACGACGTCCTCCTGGACGCCGCGCACGCCGGGGACGCCGAGGCCCTCCGGGCCCTGCGGGAGCGGTACCGGGGCACGGCCCTCGCCGTGGCGCGGGCGCGCACCGGCAGCGCGGAGGAGGCGGAGAACGTCTCCGCGGCGGCCCTCGGGCGGATCGAGCAGGTCGTCGGCGAGGGCGGCGGTCCCCGCGCCTTCCTCGGCGCCTTCGTCGTGTGGATGGTGGGGCGGGAGGCCGACGGCGGCACCCGGCCGGTCGCACTGCCGGACGACCCGGCCGTCCCCGCGTCCCTGCTCCGGGTCTTCAGCGGCCTGCCGGCGGAGTGGCAGGCCTTCCTGTGGCACACCGAGATCCTGGGGCACAGCGCACGCCGGGCCGCGGCGGCCCGGGGGTTCGGCTCGGTCGCGGCCGCCGGCCTGCACCGCGACGTGTTCCGGGGGCTCCGCGGACTCTACGTCCAGGCGTCGGCGGACCGCGCCGCGGGACCGGACTGCGCGGAGTTCTCCGGCGAGCTGGCCCACTTCGTGCGGGGCACGCGGGGGCAGCGGAGCCGGTGGGACGTCAAGGAGCACCTGGACGGGTGCGCCCGCTGCACCGCGGAGTACCTCGGTCGCCAGGACATCGGGACGGGCCTGCGCACCTGGACGCTCCCCGTGCTGGCCGGCCTGCCGCTCTGGGGCACCGAGGCCCTCGAGCTGGCCAACCTCGTCGCCGGTGCCGACACCGGCTCCGGAGCTGCCGCCGCTGCCGCCGGTGCCGTCGGGGCGGGAGCTGCCGCGGGCGCCGCCGCCGGCCCCGGGGACGGGGTCGCAGCAGGCGCTCCGTGGTCGGGGCGCAGCGCGAAGGTCCTGCTGGGCGCCGGTGCGCTCGCGACCGCCGTGGCTGTCGCCGCCGTCGGCGTGTCCGGCGGTGGGAATCCGGTCCCGGTCGCGGACAGTCTCGCCGTCGAGCAGGCCCCGCGCACCGCCCAGGACCTGGAGGACCAGAACGGGGGCGACGCCCCGCGCGGTGCGGACCGGACGGACGACGGCGAGTCCGGCGGCGGGGCCTCCGACGCCGACCTCGAGCAGGGCTCGGTCCGTGCGGGGGAGTCCACCGGCGGTTCGACCCCCGCCGACGGCCCGGCCGGTGGGCTCGGGGGCGGCACGTCGTCCGAGGCCGCCCTCGTGCTCGCCGACGCGGACGACGACCTCGTCGTGGCGGCCGGTGCCGCCGGTGCCTCCGGAGGTTCCGGAGATTCATCCGGAGGCGGCGGCGCCGTGCGATCGGCAGCGGCCGCGGAGCGGACAGCACCCGATGGCGGCGGGGCCCGGGCCGCGGCCGCCGAGGCGCCCGGCACCGCGTCCGCCGGTGGGCCCGCCCGGACGTCGTCCCCCGCGGGTTCGTCGACGCCCACGCCGCCGTCGGAGCGCACGGCGGACGCCTCCACGACCGCGCCGACGACCGCTTCCTCGCCCGTCCCCTCCCTCGTCCCCTCCTTGGCGCCGGCACCAGGCACTCCGTCGCCCGTTCCCTCGGTGCGGAGCACCCAGCCGACCGTGGACGCCGGCCGGGCTCCGCTCAAGGCACCGGTGGCCCCGGCCTGGACGACCGCACCGCCGAGCGCACCCGAGCGCACCGGCACCACGGGCGGGACGCAGGGTCAGCACACGCACCCGGAGGTCCGCACCTCCGACGACCGTGGGGGTCAGGACGGGTCGTGGCACCGCGAGCAGCGCGGGAACGACGGCCGGAAGGGACCCGGGCGCGACGGTCGCGCCTGGGAGCGCGCGTGGGACCGGGATGACGAGGGCGGGAACGGTCACCGCCACGGCCACGGCGGTGACCGCGGTGACCGCGGTCACCGCGGAGATCGTGGCGAGCGCGGAGCCAGTCCCGAGCGCGGCTGAGCGCAGACCTCCCCCGGATCCCTCCGGCGCAGTGTGACGAACGCGAACGGCTCGTGACGCCGGAGGCCTGCCGCTGTCCGGTGCGGCCCTCTACCATGGACGCGGGGGACCGGGGGGTCCGCAGTTCAGCACGCCGCACGCCGTCGCCGTGCTCGTCACCGTCGTCGCCGGGACCGGAGTCCCGTGGCGCCGCTCCCGGGTCGCCCGCACCGCAAGGTGGCCGAGCGTTCCCGAGACCGACGGAGATCCCATGACGCGCACGACCGAGGCGCAGGCCGAGGGGCGCAAGCCGCGCACCGACGAGGAGCTGCTCGCCGCGGTGCGGGACCAGCGCCCCGACGCCTTCCCGGACCTGAGGGACCGGCACTGGCACACGGCCGTGGTCGTGGCCCGGCTCCACAGCCCGAGCCGCCAGGACGCGGAGCAGCTGGCGGGCACGGGCTTCGACCAGCTCCTCGCCGAGGTCGGCACCGAGGTCGACGGCGCGGACGGCGCCGCGGACAGCCGGGGGGAGGGCCAGGGCGTCTTCCTGCGGGCCCGGCTGGTCGCCATCGTCGGCCGGGCCGGCACGGACGGGGAGACCGCCGCCGAGCAGGTCTCCGACATCTATCTCGGGCTGCCGGCGTCCTGGCAGGCCGTGCTGTGGTACCTCGAGATCGAGGGTCTCGACCTCGACCGGACCGCGGCGGTGCTCGGCCTGAGCCCGGCCGCCACGACCGCGCTGCACCTCGAGGCGCGCGCGGGTCTGCGGGCCGCCTACCGCCAGGCTCGGCTCGACCTTCCCGGCCTCCCCGGGTGCGCGGACTGCGCGGCCGACCTCGGTGCCCTCGCCGACGGCCGACTGCCCGCCGAGCGGGCGCAGGCCGTGCAGGCCCACCTGGACGAGTGCCCTCGCTGCACCGCCGACCACTTGTATCTCCAGGACACCGGCAAGGGACTGCGCACCTGGCTGCTGCCCGTGCTCGCCGGGGTGCCGCTGTGGGACACCCGGACCGACGAGCTCGTCGAGCTGGTCCGCACCGCCGGCCGGATGAGCGCCGGACGCCTGTCGGCGGCTCGGGGCACCGACGTCGCGGGCGGAGCACTCGCCGCCGTCCACGTCTCGCGAGGGGGTCGGAAGGTGCTCCTCGGCGCCGGAGTCCTGGCGGCCGCCGCGGCGCTTGTCGGGGTCGCGGTCACCGGCGGTCTCGGCGACGGGACGACGCAGGCCACGAGTCGTGGCGGCGGTTCCGGAGCCACGGATTCCCCCGCCCCCGCGCCCGTCGGGTCCTCCGAGACCTCCGACGACGGGGCGATGCTCGCGCGCGGAGCCGGAGCCGCAACCGCGCCCGGTGGCGACGGCGGGAGGCTGTCCCTGCCGACCCTCGAACCGTCTCCCGGTCCGCTCACCGAGTCTGCGGCCGAGGCCCGGCGCGCCGGCGCGGACTCCGGAACGATTCTCACAGCGGGCACAGCGGGCACAGCGGGCACAGCGGGCACAGCGGGCACAGCGGAGGGGACGGACGGGCCGGCCACCGGTGCCCGGGAAGCCGGCGCGGGCTCCGCCTCGGCGGCCGATCGTCGCCCCGGTGCGGACCCCCGCACGGAGGGGAGCCGCCCGGACGACGGCCGTGCACCCCGGTCGGCGGCGTCGAACGCGGCGCCCTCGGAGGCGGATTCATCAGCCGGGGAATCCTCGGGCGGCGGCGGCACCGGTCGCGGCACCGCCGCTGCCGGGGGCGGAGGCAGCAGCGCGGGACCGTCCGAGGACAGCGGTGGGACCGGCGTCCAGGGCTCCCCGGACGAGGCCCCGGCGTCCGAGGCGCCCGTGGTCGAGACCCCCGCACCGCCGGCCCCTGCGGAGGGGACATCGGCCCCACCGGCCCCCGCGGAGGAGGCACCTGCCCCACCGGCCCCCGCGGAGGAGGCACCTGCCCCACCGGCCCCCGTGCAGGAGACACCTGCCGCGCCGGCCCCCGAGCAGGAGACATCGGCACCTCCGGCCGGCACCAGCGGCACCAGCGGCACCAGTCCCAGTCCCGGTCCCGGCGTCTGACCGCCGACCCGCCTCTGCGCGCCGGCGGGAGGCCCACCGGGCGGAAGCCACCCATCGGTCAGCTGGGAGATCGCCGGCCCTCGACCCGTTCGGGAAGACCGGCGCCCACTGCGGGGTTGTGACCAGCGGAAGATCTACCCGCCCCGACGAAGGAGCCGCAGCCAGGATGCACAACCACAACAACGGGCTCAAGACCGTCCTGCTCCTCGGCGGCCTGTGGGTGGTGCTGCTGGCCATCGGATGGTTCGTGGCGAGCGGAACGGGAAGCAGCGTCTTCATCTGGGTCTTCGCCCTGATCGGCCTCGCGTCCACGGCCTACAGCTACTGGAACAGCGACAAGCTCGCGCTGCGCTCCATGCGCGCCATCCCGGTCACCGAGCAGCAGGCGCCGGGGTACTACCGGATCGTGCGGGAGCTGTCGCGGCGGGCGAACCAGCCGATGCCGCGCCTGTACCTCGCGCCGACGATGAGCCCCAACGCGTTCGCCACCGGGCGGAACCCGGAGAACTCGGCGGTCTGCGTGACCGAGGGCATCCTCCAGCTGCTCGACGAGCGCGAACTGCGCGGCGTCCTCGGCCACGAGCTGATGCACGTGTACAACCGGGACATCCTCACCTCCTCGATCGCCGCGGCCGTCGCCGGCATCATCACCGCGGCGGCGCAGTTCCTCCAGTTCACGGCCATCTTCGGCGGCGGACGGGGCGGTGACCGCGGCAACCCCCTGGTGGCGCTGCTGCTGGCCTTCCTGGCACCCCTCGCCGCGACCGTCATCCAGCTCGCGGTCTCCCGCACGCGCGAGTACGACGCCGACGAGGACGGCGCGCAGCTCACCGGGGATCCGCTGGCACTGGCCTCGGCGCTGCGCAAGATCGAGGCGGGCACGAACGCCCGGCCGCTCAACCCGGCGGACCAGAAGCTCGTGAACACCTCGCACCTGATGATCGCCAACCCGTTCCGGGGCGGCGGGGCGAGCCTCTTCCGCACCCACCCGCCGACCGCGGACCGCGTGGCCCGGCTCGAGGGCATGGCGGGCATCGGCCGCCGCTGACCCGGCCCACCGACGACGACGGAGCCGCCCACTGCGCACGGTGGGCGGCTCCGTCGTCGTCGGTGCGAAACCGTGGAAGGAACTCAGCGGTAGTTGATGAACTGCAGGTCCACCTCGAGCTCCGAGCCCTTGAGCAGGGTGATGACGTCCTGGAGGTCGTCGCGGGACTTCGACGACACCCGGAGCTCGTCCCCCTGGATGGTGGCCTTCACACCCTTGGGGCCCTCGTCGCGGATGAGCTTGGTGATCTTCTTCGCCTGGTCCTGGGCGATGCCCTCCTGGACGGAGGCCTCGATCCGGTACTCCTTGCCGGAGGCGAAGGGCTCGCCGGCGTCGAGGGACTTCAGGGAGATGCCGCGCTTGACCAGCTTCGACTGGAAGACGTCGAGGACCGCGTTGACGCGCTCCTCGGAGTTCGCCTTCATGAGGATCTTCTCGCCGGAGAAGTCGATCTCGGCGCCCACGCCCTTGAAGTCGTAGCGCTGGGCGATCTCCTTCTGCGCCTGGTTCAGTGCGTTGGACACCTCCTGCTTGTCGACCTTGCTGACGACGTCGAACGAGGAATCGCTGGCCATGCTGCCTCCTGAGCTGGGGCGGTGGTCGGGCGGTGTGCGGCCCGTGGGACTGCACACCAGCGTACCGGGGAGGCTCCGTCACCGTTTCGTGATCTGCGCCCAAGGGTCTGCCCAGGTCGGCTCCCCAGGATGGCGGCATGAGCACAACCCAGGGACACGACGACGTGCTGCCCGGTCCGGGGCGGACCCGGCGCGGGAGTGCTGTGGCGGCCACCGCGCTGGCGGCGGTCCTGCTGATGGGCATCGGCGTGAGCCCGGCCGCGGCGGGCGCCGCCGAGACGCCGCCGAAGCCCCGTCCGGTGCTCGGGGCCCCGGCCGCCGAGCGGTTCGATCCCGAGGTGGCGCAGCGGCTGGTGGGCGTCGCGCAGGACCTCGCGGAAGCCGTGACGCACGGGGAGATCACCGCGGAGCAGGCGGAGAAGTTCCTCCAGCAGGTCTGCGAGCGGCTCGCCGGCTGAGCAGGCCGCGGCAATTTCGCATCGCGGCGGATGTTCTGTACTGTTGAACTGCTCCCGCACGCGGGGGCGGCCACCACCGGTCCGAGAGGACCGGGGGCAGCACCCCGGCAGATTACCCGAGCGGCCAAAGGGGGCTGACTGTAAATCAGCTGGCATCGCCTACGGGGGTTCGAATCCCTCATCTGCCACGAGCAGCACGACGAAGGCCCCGGTCCGCGGACCGGGGCCTTCGTCGTGCTCGGGGCGGACGGCGGCCCGGTCCCTCGTCGCCGGGACACCGCCGGCCGTTCCGGCCGACGTGCGCGCCCCGCAGGCGAGCCCCTCCGGTGCGGCCGTGTCCTCTGTGCCGCCGCCGGAGGCGGCGACCGTGGCCCCCGATCGGGGGCGCGCGCCGCGCCACGCCGCGCCGTGTCGACCTTAACAATTGCTAAGAAGATGAATACCCTTGTAGCTTGAGGGACAGCATCATCCGGCCACGTGTCAGCACTCCCCGAGCGGGCACGTCGGGACCCCCTACACCGGATGACCAGCAGCACGACCGACTCTGCAGCCCTTCCGCCGGTGTGCACCGCCGAGGAGGTCCGCAAGGATCTGTGCCGCGCGCTGGTACCCCAGGGGCAGGCCCGGGGTTCTGAACGATTTGAGGAGACAGACCGCTATGACTGCTGTGAAGAAGTGGGTGGCCGCGGGTTCGTCGGCTGCCGTCCTGACCGGAGGCCTGTTCCTGGGCGCTCCGGCGGCCCACGCCGCCGACGAGTCCTGCGTGGCCGGCACCACCGGCGCCTACACGTCCGTCGGTGACGGGAAGTCCGAGAGCCACCCGGTTCCCAGCGACGAGATGAGCCAGCTGTTCGCGGCCGCCGCCGCCGTCAACGAGGCGGGCGTGTACTTCAACTCCCTGGTCAGCGACCCGCAGGTCCTCGAGGCACTCGTGGCCGCCCAGGCCCAGCTGGAGTCGTCCATCGTGCACTCCGGGTCCATCGTCCCTGCTCAGGACGCCTGGAACACGATCCTGGGGCTGCAGGCGGACTACGCCGCGACCGCCGGCTCGGCCGAGGTCACCGCCGCCCACCAGGCGTCGCTCGCCGCGGCCGCCGAGTTCGAGGCCGCCGCACGTGCGTCCTCCGTGGTCATGGAGGACGGCGCCGACCTCATGGCGATGTTCGACTCCGCCCTGGCTGCCTGCGGCGGCACGGTTCCGGCTCCCGGGGCCGGGGCCGACACCGGTGCCTGGAGCGACTCGGACGACTCCGACGACTGGGCCGGCGCGGGCACCGGTTCCGGCGTGAACCAGGGCATCAACATGCAGACCGCCGGGGAGGGCGGGCTCAGCACCGGTGTGCTGGCCGGCCTGCTGGCCGCCGGTGCGGCCGTGTCCGGGGCCGTGGCCTTCCGGCTACGCCGCCGCCACGCCTGATCCCGCACTGCTGACCGCCCTGGTGCCGCGCTCGCGCGGCACCAGGGCGTAGCCTTTTCCCGAGCCGACCACAGAGGACCCAGCATGGACGCAGCCGAGCAGGACGCGACCCCGCCCCGTCGTGCGGGCACGCGCTGGGCCGCCGTGGGCGGCATCGGTGCGGCCGCGGTCCTCTCCACGGTGCTGCTGACGGATCCGTGGGGTGCGGGCGGGCCCGGACCCGGCGCGCCCGGGACGGCGGCGACCGCCCCGGTCGAGTCGACCACCGCGGCCCCCACTCCCGCACCCGGCACCACTGCGCCGTCCGCGGGGCCCGCGACCGCCGACGAGGGACCGCCGGCGGCACCGCCCGTCCGGCTGGCCGTCGAGGACGCCGGGGTCGACGTGGCCGTCCTGCCCCTGGCCCCCAGCGAGCAGGAGCTCGCCGCGGAGCTCCTGGTCCCGCCGGACACCCTGGACGGCTACTGGCTCACCCCCTACGGCATGCCGGGCGCGGGGTCCGAGAACACCACGTACATCACCGGCCACAGCTGGGAGGACCGGGACGCCCCGTTCAACCGGCTGAGCGACCCCGGGCTCGTGGGCAGCGAGATCGTGCTCGAGACCGGGACGGGCACCCTCGAGTACGTGGTGGACTCGGTGGTCACCCACGACAAGGACACCCTCAAGGACAGCGACATCTGGCGGATCGTGCCCGGCCGGCTCGTCGTCGTCAGCTGCTACACCGAGGACCTGTGGGGGAAGAACGTCGTGCTCACCGCGTCCCCGGTGCCGGACTGAGGCCGTTCGCCGCCTCCCGGTCTTGAGCCGGCAGTGAAATCCGGTGCCCTCGGGCCGCCCGGCCCCTACGCTGGAGGGCATGGCTACCGTTGACATCACCCAGGACACCCTGGGCCAGACCATTGCCGAGAACGACATCGTCCTGCTCGACTGGTGGGCCGAGTGGTGCGGACCCTGCAAGCAGTTCGCGCCGACCTACGAGGCGGCCTCGGAGAAGCACGAGGAGATCGTCTTCGGGAAGGTCGACACGGAGGAGCAGCAGATGCTCGCCCAGTCGGCCCAGATCTCGTCGATCCCCACGCTCATGGCCTTCCGCGAGGGCATCCTCGTGTTCTCCCAGCCGGGCGCCCTGCCCGCCTCCGCCCTCGACCAGGTGATCGACGCCGTCAAGGGCCTCGACATGGAGGAGGTCCGCGCGGAGGTCGCCAAGCAGTCCCAGGACGCGCCCAACGCCTGACCGCAGGATACTCCCCGTACGACCACGCCGGGCCCGCGGGATCAGACGACGCCGGCGACGCCCAGCAGGGAGCCCACGGCGAAGGTCGCGACGAGCGCGAGAGCACCGCCGACGACCACGCGCAGGGCGGCCCGTCCCGTCTGCGGCGTGTCCCCGAGGCGGGCCCCGAGCCAGCCGGTGAGCGCGAGGGCCGCCAGCACGGCCGCGAACGTCACGGGGAGCCGCCAGGCCTCGGGCGGCAGCAGGATCGCCAGGAGGGGGAGCAGGGCCCCGAGCAGGAACGACAGCGCGGAGGCGACCGCCGCGTTCCAGGGGCTGACGATGTCCTCCTCCTCGATGTTGAGCTCGGCGTCGAGGTGGGCGGCCAGGGCGTCGTGCTCGGTCAGCTCCTCCGCCACCTGCATCGCGGTGCCCTCGGAGAGGCCCTTGGCCCGGTAGATCTCGGCGAGCTCCACCAGTTCCGCCTCGGGCATCTCGGCCAGCTCCCGCTTCTCCTTCTCGATCAGGGCACGGTGGGAGTCCGACTGGCTGGACACGGACACGTACTCGCCCAGGGCCATGGACAGCGCGCCACCGACGAGCGCGGCCGCGCCCGCGGTGAGGATCGCGCTCGAGCTCGCGGTGGCACCCGCGACGCCGACGACGGTCGCGGCGACCGAGACGATGCCGTCGTTGGCACCGAGCACACCGGCCCGCAGCTTGTTCATCCGCTCGGTGTAGCCCGCGCCGTGCGGCTCCTGGATCACGTGTTCGGAGGTCATGGCTCCATTGAACGCCCGGGCCCTCCGCCGTGCCAGCAAGGAGAGGATGTCCTCACCGGCGCCCCGGTGCTCACCGGCGCCGGTGGTCCTCCGGGTGCAGCCGCGGGGCGAACGAGGGCTTGCGGAAGCCGGAGGCCCGCAGCAGCCGCACCACCCGCTGCCGGTCTCCGCGCCACGGCTCCAGCAGCTCGAGCATCCGGCGGTCGTCGCCGGGACGCCGGTCGAAGAACCAGCACACCGTGTCCGCGAGGTGGAAGTCGAAGACGCTGACGGAGTCCGGGTCCCCGTGCGTGCACTGGACGATCTCCGCGACGGTCCACGGCCCGAGCCCGGGGATCGAGCGCAGCCCCCGGCGCAGCTCGGCGTCCAGCGGCGCCCGTCCCAGGCGCTCGAGGGCGGCCGCCCGTTCGGCCACCCGCCGGACGGTGGCGGCCCGGGCGCCGTCGACCCCCGCCCGGTGCCACTCCCACACGGGCACCCGGCCCCACGCCTCGGCAGCCGGCGCGACGCGCATCCCCTCGGGAGCCGGCCCGGGGGCGGGCTCGCCGTAGCGGCGCACGAGCTGCCGGTGGGCCGCCACGGCCTCGCGCACGGTGACGCGCTGCTCGAGGACCGAGAGCACGGCCCGGTCCAGCACCCGCCCGGTCGAGGGCAGCCGCAGCCCGGGATGGTGGTGCCGGGCGGCGCGCAGCCGGTGGGGCAGCGCACGGAAGGCCTCCGAGGTCTCGAACGGCTCCCACGCGTCCTCGGCTCCGGCCCAGCGCGGCGCCTCCCGCAGGAACTCCTCGGCCCCCGGGCCCCACGCCCGCACGAGCACGGGCCGCTGGAGGGGACGGCCGGCACCGGTGCGGGAGAAGTGGGCGGTGACCGGGCCCGCCGCGGTGCGCGCGGTGACCCACACGACGTCGGGCGCCGCCACCCGGA
The DNA here is from genome assembly GCF_044462225.1 of Kocuria kalidii. NCBI lineage: Bacteria > Bacillati > Actinomycetota > Actinomycetes > Micrococcales > Micrococcaceae > Kocuria > Kocuria kalidii. Next base: position 22,717 of record NZ_JBISWJ010000068.1, read on the forward strand.
CCAGGGGGTCCGCACTGCCGCGGGCCAGGACGCCCAGCGTCTGGCCCAGGTGCAGCGCGCCCTCCGGGTCCCACACGAGCTCGGCGGCCGGGCCGGCCGGGACCGGACGGGCGCGGGGAGGAGCGGTGGCGGCCATGAGACCATGATGGCAGTCCTGTCCGACGGTGCCGCCCCCAGCCCTCGAGGAGGCCATGCCCGCCACCGCGCTGCGTCGAGCAGCACCCACGGTCCGTCCGGCCGCGCCCACCGGGTGGGCGCGGCTGGTGCCGCCGGGCGTGGGACTCCTCGTGCTGGTCCTGTACGTGTGGTGGTCCCTGCTGCAGTGGCACCGCTGGGAGGTCCCCTCCTGGGACCTGGGGATCTTCACCCAGCTGGCCAAGTCCTACGCCGCGGGCGATGGACCGGTCGTGCACATCAAGGGCCACGGCGCCAACCTGCTGGGCGACCACTTCCACCCGATCCTGGTGCTGCTGGGGCCGGTCTACGCGCTGTTCCCCTCCGCGCTGACGCTGCTGGTGGTCCAGGACGTGCTCGTGGCGGTCTCCGCATGGGCGTTGACGCGGTTCGCGGTCCGGGCGCTGGGAGCCGCCCCGGGTGCGGCCCTGGGACTGGCCTACGGGCTGAGCTTCGGCCTGCAAGCCGCCGTGTCGGTGCAGTTCCACGAGGTGGCCTTCGCCCTGCCGCTGCTCGTCCTCGCCCTCGGCTCCCTCGTGGAGCGGCGGTGGACGGCGGCCGCACTGTGGGCCGCGCCCGTCGCCTTCGTCAAGGAGGACCTGGGCGTCACGGTCGCGGTCCTGGGACTGGTGCTCGCCGGGCGGGCGCACCGGGAGGCGCACGGGGACCCCCGCCCGGTGGCCCTGGGGCTCGGACTCGCCGCATGGGGCGCGGCGTGGTCGGCGCTCGCGGTGACCGTGGTGCTGCCGGCGCTCAGCCCGGACGGCCGGTTCGCCTACGCCGACCGGCTGGACCTGGCGGCGGCGGCGGCCGATCCCGTCGGGGCGCTGGTCTCCCTGGTGGTGCCGGGACAGAAGGCGCTGACGTGGCTCGCCCTGCTGGCCGTGGGCGTGGGGGTCGTGCTGCGCTCACCGCTGGTGCTCGTGGCGCTCCCCACGCTGGTCTGGCGGATGCTGTCACCGAACCACGGCTACTGGGGCACGGGGTGGCACTACAGCGCGGTGCTCATGCCCATCGTCCTGGTCGCGCTGCTCGACGCCGTCCTGCGGCTGCGTGACGGCCGGTTCCGGCGGCTCGCCCGCGCCGCGCCGGCGCTGTCGCTCGTCGTCGCGCTCCTCCTGGTCCCGGGGCGGCCCCTGGCCGACCTCGCGGACCCCGCCGCCTACCGGCCCGACCCCCGGGCGGACGCCAAGGCGGCGGTCGTCGCGGCCGTGCCCGAGGGCGCCAGCGTGGCCACGGACCTGACGCTCCTGCACCACCTCGTGCCCCGGGCCCAGGTGCACTGGCTGGGCACCGAGGACGACCCCGCCCCGGAGTACGTGGTGGTCGACCGGCTCGGCGCCACGTGGGGCGGGAACCCGCCGCGGGACGTCGCCGGGTGGGCCCGGCAGCACTACGGCGCCGACTACGCCGTGGTGCGTGACGAGAAGCACCTCGTGCTGGCGCACCGCCGGGGCTGACGGTGCCGCCGGGTGCGCTAGACTGGCCGTACCGAATCCGGTCACTCCCTCACTTTCTCGTGCAACGCGATGCCATGACGCGCATCGTGTTCGGCGGCGGCCCGTGCCGCGCCGAGTCCGACGCTCCCGCTCCGTGCGGGGCTCCAAGTGGTTGGCAGGGACGTCCGGACACCACGACCGTGGCCGACGCCCCCGGACCCGCTCCCGGGCCGCCACCTGCACAGATACGAGGCACTGCTCCATGACCGTCGACACCCCCAGCACTCCCGGCACCGCCGAGGAGCACACCACCACCTTCGCCGAGCTCGGCATCGACTCCCGGGTGCTCGCCACCCTGGACGAGGTCGGCTACGAGACCCCCACGCCCATCCAGGCGGCCACCATCCCGGTGCTCCTCCAGGGCAAGGACGTGGTGGGCCTGGCCCAGACCGGCACCGGCAAGACCGCCGCCTTCGCCGTGCCCGCGCTGTCCCGGCTCGCGGAGCTCGCCGACGTCAACGGCGTCTCCCGCGACACCCAGGTGCTGGTGCTCGCCCCGACCCGCGAGCTGGCCCTCCAGGTCGGCGAGGCGTTCTCCTCCTACGCCACCCACCTCGACGACTTCACCGTGCTGCCGGTCTACGGCGGCTCCCCCTACGGCCCCCAGCTGGCCGGCCTGCGCCGCGGCGCCCAGGTGGTCGTCGGCACGCCCGGCCGCGTCATCGACCACCTCAAGAAGGGGTCCCTGGACCTGTCCCACCTGCAGTACGTGGTCCTCGACGAGGCCGACGAGATGCTGCGGATGGGCTTCGCCGAGGACGTCGAGCAGATCCTCTCGCAGACTCCTGCCGAGAAGCAGGTCGCGCTGTTCTCGGCGACCATGCCCCCCGCGATCCGCAAGATCGCCAAGCAGTACCTGCGCGACCCCCAGGAGATCGCGGTCAAGGGCAAGACCACCACGGGCACCAACACCCGCCAGCGGTACCTGCAGGTCATGGGCTCCCACAAGATGGAGGCCATGACCCGCATCCTCGAGGTCGGGGACTACGACGGCGTCATCGTCTTCGTGCGCACCAAGGCCGCCACCGAGGAGGTCGCCGACCGGCTCAAGGCCCGCGGCTACGCGGCCGCCGCGATCAACGGCGACATCCCGCAGAACATGCGCGAGCGCACGGTCGAGGCCCTGCGCGACGGCAAGATCGACGTCCTCGTCGCGACGGACGTCGCGGCCCGCGGCCTCGACGTCGAGCGCATCTCCCTCGTGGTGAACTACGACATCCCCCACGACACCGAGTCCTACGTCCACCGGATCGGGCGCACCGGCCGCGCCGGGCGCTCCGGCGAGGCGATCCTGTTCATGACCCCGCGCGAGAAGTACCTGCTGCGGGCGATCGAGAAGGCCACCCGCCAGCCGGTCGAGCTCATGCGGATGCCCTCCACCGAGGACGTGAACCAGACCCGCAAGGACCGGTTCGCCCAGCAGATCACGGACACCATGGAGTCCGAGGACCTGAAGCAGTTCCGCGAGCTCGTCGAGCAGTACCAGGCCGAGCACGACGTCGACGCGGTGGAGATCGCCGCGGCGATCGCCGTGATGGCCCAGGACGGACGGCCCTTCTTCGTGGAGGAGCTGCCCGAGCCGGTGCAGCGCACCCGCGACCGTGACCGCCCGGGACGGGACGGCGACGACCGGCCGCGCCGGGAACCGCGCACCGAGAAGGGCATGGCCACCTACCGGCTGTCCGTGGGCCACCGGCACCGCGCCTCGCCGGGCTCCGTGGTCGGGGCCCTCACCAACGAGGGGGGCCTGAGCGGCGAGCAGATCGGCGCGATCGACATCCGCTCGACCCACACCCTGGTGGGCCTGCCGGAGAACCTGCCGGCCTCGACCCTGGACCGGCTCTCCCGCACCCGCATCAACGGGGAGCTCATCAACCTCGAGACCGACCGCGGTCCGGGTGCCGGGTCCGGCGGCCGGCCCCGCCAGAGCTCGTCCTCCTACCAGGACCGGCCGCGCCGCAGCGGCGGGTCCCGCGGCGGCGAGTCCGGCGGCTACCAGGGCAAGAAGTCCGGGTCCCCGCGCGGGGACCGGGACGGCGACAAGCCCTTCCGCAAGCCGCGCCACAAGAAGTACTGAGCCCGGGGGGCAGGACCTCCCGAGGTGGAGGAGGGGACGGGCCGCGCGGCCCGNCCCGTCCCCTCCTCCGTCCGTCCCTGCCCCGCGGACGTCGTGGCCCTCGGCGCGGCCCGGGCCGTGCTGCCGGTGCCGGTCCTCAGCCGCCGAGGACCGGAGCGACCGTCCTGACCAGCTGGTGCACGCCCAGGACGGCGAACAGCAGGGCCGTGAGGCCCAGGGCGATGTTCGAGTACCACTTGTTGGCCCACTCCTTCGGGATCCGCCTGCCGTTGAGCAGCCCCAGCAGCGTGAGGGCGAGGAAGGGCATGAACAGCGAGCCGAGCATGCCGTAGACCAGGATCAGGCCGATGGGCTGCCCCAGGGCGAAGAGGATCATGGGCGGGAACGTCAGCCACAGCACGTAGAAGCGGAAGTACTTCCCGCCCACCCGGGTGTCGGGGTGGCCGGACTCCTTGCCGCGCATGTTGCCCCAGAAGTCGGCGAACATGAGGGAGACGCCGTTCCAGACGCCGATGATCGAGGAGAAGGACGCGGCCCAGAAGCCCAGGAGGAAGCCGGTGCCGACCACGTCGCCGTACTCCGCCCGCAGCACGGCGTAGAGGTCGAGCAGGCCCTCGTCCCCGGAGCTGAGGGCCAGGCCGGCCGAACGGACCACCTCGGCGCCCACGATGAGCATCGCGATGACGAAGATGCCGGTCACCACGTAGGCCATGGAGTTGTCGATCCTCATGACCCGCATCCACTTGGGCGTGAACCAGCCCTTCTCGCGCAGCCAGTAGCCGTAGGCCGCCAGCGTGATCGTGCCGCCGACGCCGCCCGCCAGGGCGAGGGTGTAGAGCACACCGTCCTCCGGGATGAGGGGCACCAGCCCCGTGAGCATCTCGGGGATGTTGGGGGTGGCGATGACGGCCAGTCCCACGACGGTGACGAACATCAGGCCGACCAGCGCGGCGGTGATCTTCTCGAAGGTGGCGTACTTGCCGAACCACACCATGAGGAACCCCAGGAGACCCATGAGGATCGCCCAGGCCCAGAGGGGGAGGACCGGGAAGACGGCGGCGAGCGGCAGGGCCGCCGACGACATCGCGGTGGCCCCGTAGACGAAGCCCCAGATCATGATGTACGGGCCGAAGTACCAGGTGGTCCACCGGCCCAGGGAGCGCCAGCCCTCGAAGATGGTGCGCCCCGTGGCCAGGGTGAAGCGACCGGCGCCCTCGACCAGGATGATCTTGAGGATCACGCCGAGGACCACCGCCCACAGCAGCCCGTACCCGTAGCGGGAGCCGGCGACCAGGGTGGCGACCATGTCGGCGGCTCCGACGCCCGTGGCCGCGACCACGAGGCCGGGGCCCACGATCTTCCACTTGGCGGGCGCCCCGCCGTCGTCGTCGGTGCGGGCCCGGTGGGCCGCGAAGGAGGACTCGTTCGATGTGCTCATGGTGGTTCCTCGTCGGTTCGGTCTGTCGAATGCCGGGCTCGTGGGGCCGGCCGAGAAGGGGCATCTCAGGTTCGAGGTCGTCGTTCGGTGTCCGGCATCCGGGGCCACCCGTCGACACGACGTCCGGAGGGCTGCGTCGGATGCGTCCCCGGACGTGCGCAGTCCGTCTCGCGGTCCATGGCGGAGCGCCGGCGCCCGGCTCACTGTACCTCGGCGGCCTCCGCCCGGTCCGTCCGGGATCCCTCGGGGAGGCCGGGAACCGCTGCGACTCCCCCGGGGCCGTCGTGTGCCGAGACCCGTGCCGGGGGAGGGCGCCGGTGGGGACGTGGGATGCGCACCGTCTCACCGGTCTCCCGGCCCCCACAGCTCCACTCCGGGTCGGCGGCGGTGCAGCAGGGGCCGGTTCGCGCGTCTCGCCCGGCGACCGGTGGGTCAGGGGCGGTCGAGCTCGTAGGTGATCTGGACCATGCCGTTGTCGAAACGACGTTCTCGGACGAGACGGAGCGCCAGGGACAGCCCGTCCGGAAAGACCGCGGTGCCGCCTCCGACGGTGACCGGGCACAGCAGGAGCTCGACCACGTCGACCAGCCCCAGCCGCAGAGCGCTCCCGGCCAGGGTCGGGCCCTCGATCGTGAGGTCACCGGACGCCTCGGACTTCGCGCGCGCGACGGCCTCGGCGGTGAGTTCTCGCTCGAGTCGAGTGCGCTCGGTCCAGGTCTGTCCGAGGGAGGACGAGAAGACGATCTTCTCGGCGCGCTTCCACGTCTCCGCGAAGCGTGCCGATTCCGGGGACCATGACGCGGCGGACGGATCGGTCTCCCAGACGGCCATGGTCTCGTACATGCGCCGCCCGTAGAGGTAGGTGCTCACCGACGCAAGATCGGCGGTCAGGGCGGCGACGACGGGTTCGTCGGGCACGGCCCACGAGAAGCCGCCCTGGGCGTCCGAGTTGTAGCCGTCCAACGAGGAGGCGACGGAGTAGATCACTGTCCCCATGCCGCAATCCCACACGACTGCGGCACTCGGGCACAAGAGCGGGAGTGCAGCTGCTCACGATCCGCGCGGCTGCCGGCCCCGACGGCACGGCGCCGGTCAGGGACGCGGACACCGGCGCGGACCGATGGGTGGTGCTGCCCGGGGTCCGCAGGGGCGCGGGCGGCTGCGTGCCCGCCTCCTCGCGGTGGGAATGACGCGCCTGACCGCGCTGCGCTACGGCATGGTGGATGCGACCCTCACCGGCTCCCGTCCGCCCCGTCCCCGCACCGCCGGCCCGGGTTCCGCTGCCCGTCCGGCCCGCCCCGCTCGACGACGGGGACGGGGACGGGGACGGCTGATCGAGGTCCGGCGCGGCCGCCCGGGGCGGCGTCGCGGGGCCGGAAAACCCCGTGGGATTGGGGCGCACGGCGTCGCTCCGGGCGTCCCGGACCGGGGTGCGATGATTTTTGTTTTGCCGAAACGTGCTGGTAGAGTCTTCGTCGTTGCCCCGATAGCTCAGTGGTAGAGCGCCATCTTGGTAAGATGGAGGTCCCGGGATCGATTCCCGGTCGGGGCTCTCGTGATGAGATCCCGCAGCCCGGCCGCCAGGCCGTCAGCGGCGGTGTCCCATCCCTCCGGCGGTGTAGCTCAGCTGGTTAGAGCGCACGACTCATAATCGTGAGGTCGACGGATCGAGCCCGTCCACCGCTACGGCGAAAAGCCCGTGACCCCTCCCGGTCACGGGCTTTTGTCGTTGCCGACCGGGCCCGGCCTCGGCGCCGTCGCCGCCGGGGCCGGGCGGGGGGCTCGGGACGGTGCGCGCCGGCAGTGCTACGCGGAGCGCCCGGGCTCCCGGCGCCCTCGGTGCAGCCCCACCTCGTAGGCCGTGAACGCGAGCAGGGTCACCGCGACGAGCGGCAGCACGAACCAGGCCATGGCCGCGGTGAAGCCTTCCAGGGCGTCGTGCGCGGTGGCGGCGAGGACCACGTAGCCGGTGTAGGCGAGGTACAGGCCCACGAAGAGCGTGCCTTCCCAGCGGGCCACCGCGAACCCGGTGAACGCGATGGGCAGCAGGGCGACCGCGGCGGCCAGCATCACGGGGATGTCGAAGGCCACGGCGGCGCCGGACACCGGGATGCCGTCGCGGGAGATCAGCGCGGGAAGCCCGAGCACCACCCCGATGTTGAAGATGTTGCTGCCCACCACGTTGCCCACCGCCAGATCGCGCTCACCGCGGCGCACGGCGATGATCGAGGTCGCCAGCTCGGGCAGCGACGTCCCGACGGCCACCACCGTCAGACCGACCACGAGACTGCTCACGCCCAGGGTGGTGGCCGTGTTCACGGCGCCCTCGACGAGCAGGGTGGCACCGGCGACCAGCAGAGCGATCCCGAGCCCCACGAGCAGGAGCGACCGGCCGATCGGCGCGGGAGGCGACTCCTCGGCCTCTCCGGCGACGGCCGGAGCCGACGAGCTCTCGGCGGAGCCCCCGGCACGGGACGGGACCCTGGTGTCGCGCCGGCTGATGACGACCGTCAGCACCGTGTGCGCCACCACGGCCAGGAAGAGGAGCAGTCCGTCCACCGCAGTGATCCGCCCGTCGAGGGAGACGAGCAGCAGCCCGACCGACAGGGCGACCATCAGGGGCAGGTCGAACCGCACCAGCCGCTGCTTCACGGCCAGGGGGATGACGAGTGCGGAGAGCCCGAGGATCAGGAGGACGTTGACGATGTTGCTGCCGACCACGTTGCCGACGGCCAGGCCGGGCTCGTCGCGCAGGACGGCGCCGACGGTGACGGCCAGCTCGGGTGCCGACGTCGCCGCCGAGACCACGGTCAGCCCGACCACCAGGGAGGAGATCCCCACCCGTCGCGCGAGGGACGAGGCGCCCCGCACGAGGAACTCCCCGCCCAGCACCAGCAGCACCAGCCCGACGGCGATCCGGCCCGCGTCCATGAGATCCATGGGTCAGGAGTGTACGGGCTCCGGCACCGCGCCACCGCGCCATCCTGCACCGCCGCCGTAGACTGGACGGGTTCCCGCCGCCCGCGCGGCACCGTCCACCGAGGAGCTGCCATGCCCGTGAACCCCGATCTCGTCGGGCGGACCTACCCGCCGGCCGAGCCCTACAGCGTCGGACGGGAGGCCGTCCGGGACTTCGCCCGGGCCGTGCAGGCCGGCCACCCCGCGCACCACGACGTCGAGGCGGCCCGGTCCCTGGGCCACGCCGACCTCGTGGCGCCCCCCACCTTCGCGATCGTCGTGGCCCAGCGCGCCGACGCGGCGCTGATCGCCGACCCCGAGGCCGGCATCGACTTCTCGCGCGTGGTCCACGCGGACCAGCGCTTCACCCACCACCGCCCGATCGTGGCCGGCGACGAGCTCGTGGCCGAGCTGCACGTCGACCAGGTCCGGGCCATGGGCTCCGGGGCGATGGTGACGTCCCGGGCCGAGATCAGCACCGTCGCGGGGGAGCCGGTCGCCACGAGCGTCTCGTCCCTGCTGGTGCGCGGAGAGGACCAGTGACCGTGGACATCGACTTCGACGGCCTCGAGAAGGGCCAGGAGATCGGCCAGCGCCGCGTCGAGCTCTCCCGCGCGGACCTCGTGCGCTACGCCGGGGCCTCCGGCGACCTCAACCCCATCCACTGGAACGCGGAGTTCGCCCGCTCCGTGGACCTGCCCGACGTCATCGCCCACGGGATGCTCACGATGGGCGCCGCCGTGCAGCTGGTGACCGACTGGGCCGGCGACCCGGGCGCCGTGGTCGACTACCAGACCCGCTTCACCAAGCCGGTGGTCGTGCCCAACAGGTTCGGGACCACGGTCGAGGCCTCCACGGCCCTCACGGTCTCCGGGAAGATCGGCGCCCTCGACGACGACGCCCGCACCGCGCGCGTGGACCTCACCGTGACCGCCCCCGACCTCGCCGCCGAGGGTGCGGACCCGGCGACCGCCGCCCCGCTGAAGGTGCTGGTCAAGGCCCAGGCCGTGGTCCGGCTGGCGTGAGTCCCTGCCGGGGCGCCGCGGGCCGCCCGCATAAACTGGTCGCCATGACCTCCCCGCGCATCGCAGACCTCACCACCGCAGCCGTGGGCGGGCCCGCCCGCCACTACGTGCGGGCCGGGACCGAGCAGGCGGTCGTCGCCGCCGTCGCGGAGGCCGACGCCGCCGGGCAGGAGCTGCTCGTCGTCGGCGGGGGGTCCAACCTCATCGCGGCGGACACCGGCTTCGCCGGCACCGTGGTGCACGTGGTGTCGCAGGGCGTCGAGGTGCTGGCGGACGACCCCCGCGGCGTCCTCCTCGAGGTGCAGGCAGGCCACTCGTGGGACGAGCTCGTGGCCCGGGCGGTGGCGGACGGGCTGGTCGGCATCGAGGCCCTCTCCGGCATCCCCGGCACCACGGGCGCCACGCCGGTGCAGAACGTGGGGGCCTACGGCCAGGAGGTGGCCCAGACCATCGAGCTGGTGCGGGCGTGGGACCGCCACGAGCGGCGCGTGCGGGACTTCGCCGCGGCCGACCTGGCGTTCTCCTACCGGGACTCGGCGCTCAAGCGCAGCACGGTGGCCGGCTCCCCGCGCTTCGTGGTGCTCGCGGTGCGGTTCCGGCTCGAGCACGGCGCCGACGGCTCCCCCGTCCGGTACGGCGAGCTCGCCCGCCGGCTCGGTGTCGAGGTGGGGGAGCGCGCCCCGCTGGGCCGGGTGCGGGAGACCGTCCTGGCCCTGCGCGCCGGCAAGGGCATGGTGCTCGACCCCGGCGACCGCGACACCTACAGCACCGGCTCGTTCTTCACGAACCCCATCCTCCCGACGGGCGCCCTGGGGCAGCGGCTGCCCGCCGACGCCCCCCGCTTCCCCGTGGTGGACGCCGCGGGTCGCCCGGTCGAGGACCGGGTCAAGCTCTCGGCCGCATGGTTGATCGACCACGCGGGCTTCGGCAAGGGCTTCGGTCTGCCGGGGACCCGCAACGAGGTCCTGGACCTCGACGGCGGCGCGGTCGCCGGGGGACGCGCCTCGCTCTCGACCAAGCACACGCTGGCCCTGACCAACCGCGGCGGCGCCTCCGCGCAGGACCTCATGGCGCTGGCGCGGACGGTGCGGGACGGCGTCGCGTCCGTCTACGGCGTGGACCTCGTCGCCGAGCCCGTCATCGTGGGCACGACGGTCTGAGCCGGCGGCCATGAGCAGCCTCGAAGAGGAGATCGCCCAGGGGGAGGACTCCGAGGGGCGGGTGCGCCGGACGCTGCGCCGGGTGCGCACCTGGTCCCGCGGGCACCCCCTCCTGTTCGTGGTCTACCGGACGCTCGTGACGGTCCTCGGGGGCGTCTTCGTCCTGGCCGGTCTGATCATGCTCGTGGCACCGGGCCCGGGCTGGCTCGCCATCTTCCTGGGGCTGGGCATCTGGGGCACCGAGTTCCACTGGGCGCACCGGCTCAACCAGCGGGCCAGGACACAGGTCATGCGCGGCTGGAGCTGGTGGCTGGCCCGGACGGCCGAGTCCCGGCACCGCCGGGCCCTCGAGGGCACGGGCAACCTGGTGCCCGGTCCTCGTCACCTCCGGGCCCCGGGCGCCTGAACGGGGAGGGCGAGCGCCGGGTCAGCGGGGCCGGCGCAGCTGTGCGGTCACCAGTTCCAGGGCGTGCTCGGCCGAGAGCCCGAGGCCGGCCACCTCGGTGGCGTAGCGCCGGGCGGCCTGCACGGCGAGGTCCTCGGTCCGGTCCGCGGCCCGCACGAAGCTTCCCTGCCGGCCGCGGGTCTCGATCACGCCCGCGGCCTCCAGCTCGCGGTAGGCCTTGGCGACGGTGCCCGCCGCGAGCCCGAGCGCCTCGGCGAGCCGGCGCACCGGCGGCAGCCGGGTGCCGGGGGGCAGGGTGCCGTCCGTGCGTCCCTGCTGCACCCGGTGCCGGAGCTGCTCGGACGGCGGGCGGGGGTCCTCCGGGTCGAGCTCCAGTCCCGCGGGGACCGAGGTGTCCGCCACGGGCTACAGGGTGCCGGTGGCGATCCGCAGCATGCGGCGAAGCGGCTCGGCCGCGCCCCACAGCAGCTGGTCGCCGATCGTGAAGGCGCTGATGTAGCCCGGGCCCATGGCGAGCTTGCGGATCCGGCCCACCGGGATGTCCAGGGTGCCGGAGGTCGCCACGGGGGTGAGGTCCCGCATCGAGTCGTCCTTGGTGTTGGGCACCACGGTGGCCCACTCGTTGTCCTCGTCGACGAGCCGCTCGATCTCCGCCACGGGCAGGTCCTCCCGCAGCTTGATCGTGAGGGCCTGCGAGTGCGAGCGCATCGTGGCGATCCGCACGCACAGCCCGTCCATCGGCACCCAGTCCTGGGCGTACCGGTCCGTGCGTCCCAGGATCTTGTTGGTCTCCGCCGCGGACTTCCACTCCTCGCGGGACTGCCCGTTGCCGAGGTCGGCGTCGATCCAGGGGATGAGGGAGCCGGACAGGGGCGCCCCGAACATGGAGGTGTCGAGGGCGTCGCCGCGCTGGGCGTCGAGCACCTTGCGGTCGATGTCCAGGATCGCGGAGGCGGGGTCGGCGAGCTCGTCCGCGACGACGCCGTGCAGGGCACCGAACTGCGCGAGCACCTCGCGCATGTGCCGGGCCCCGCCGCCCGAGGCCGCCTGGTAGGTCATCGACGTCGCCCACTCCACGAGGTCGTTGCGGAACAGCCCGCCCAGCCCCATCAGCAGACAGGACACCGTGCAGTTGCCGCCCACGAAGTCCCGCACGCCGCCCGCGAGACCGCGGTCGATGACGTCCCGGTTGACGGGGTCCAGGACGATGATCGCGTCGTCGTTCATCCGCAGGGTCGAGGCGGCGTCGATCCACAGCCCGTCCCAGCCCGCGGCGCGCAGCTTCCCGTGCACGTCCCGGGTGTAGTCCCCGCCCTGGGCGGTGACGACGATCGGCAGCTCGGCCAGGGTCTCGAGGTCGTAGGCGTCCTGCAGCGTTCCGGCGTCCCCCGCGAACGACGGCGCCGGGCGGCCGGCGCTCGAGGTCGAGAAGAACACCGGGGTGATCCCCCCGAAGTCCCCCTCCTCCTGCATGCGCTGCATGAGCACGGAGCCCACCATGCCCCGCCAGCCGACGAACCCTACCGAATCTCCCGAGCGAAAAGTCATGGCCCCCAGTCTACGGGGAGCGGTGGAGGGCCCAGCGCCGGCGCCGCTCCTTCACCTTCTGGGCCGGCGGCAGCTCGAGACCCGGGGCCACGAGGTCCCCGTACTGCGGAAAGCGGTGGAGGTAGTCCTGGACGTAGGTGCACGTGGGCCGCACGGCGGTGCCCTGCTTCCGGAAGTCGTCCAGCAGCAGCGTGACCAGCGTGCGCGCGTAGCCCTGCCGGCCGAAGCGCTCACCGATGATGGTGTGCTGGAGCTCGACCGTGCCGTCGTCGTGCTCCTGGAAGCCCTCGAAGCCGATGAACTGCTCGCCCTGCCACAGCTCGTAGCGGTCCAGGTCCGCGTTCTTCACGACGTGCAGCTGCTCGTCGTCCCGGATCGCCGGGTCGGGGTGCAGATCGGTCACGGTCGTCCTCCTGGTCGTGGTGCGGCTCACGCTACCGGAGCCGCGGGGCTGACGGAACCGTCCGCCCGTCCGCCGGTCCCGCCCGGGCGGCGTGTGCGGCGGTCGATCCGGTAGCCCAGCCCGGTGCGGGACACGGACGGGCCCACGACCGGCTCCGCGGCCCACGAGCCGTCGAGCACCGGGGCGTACGTGTCCCCGTCGGCGGCCAGGTCGATGACGGTCACGAGCACCTCCGTCACGGGGTGCTCGGCGTCGCCGAGGGCCTGCCGGTAGACCTCGCCGCCGCCGATCACCCAGATCCGCTCCGCGCCGGGGCTCCTTCGGGCGAGACCGACGGCCTCCGCGTACGACGACGCGGTGAGCACCGTGCCGGGGCCGTCCTCCCCGGCCACCCGCTCTGGGGAGGAGGTGATGACGACGTTGGTCCGGCCGGGCAGCGGCCGGAAGCGCTCGGGGAAGGACTCCCACGTGCGCCGGCCCATGATCACCGGGTGGCCGGTCGTCGTGCGCCGGAAGAAGGCCATGTCCTCCGGCAGGGACCAGGGCATCGTCCCGGCACGGCCGATCACGCCGTCCGTGGTCTGTGCCCAGATCGCCCCGACCGTCCCGCCGGCGGACGCCGGGCGGGCCGGGCCGGACGCGGCGGCGGTCATACGGCCACCGGGGCCTTGATCGCCGGGTGGTGGCGGTAGCCGAGGACCTCGAAGTCCTCGTACTCGTACCCGAAGACGGAGTCCGGCCGCCGGGCGAGCCGCAGCCGGGGATAGGGGTACGGGTCCCGGGAGAGCTGCTCGCGGACCTGGGCCACGTGGTTGTCGTAGACGTGGCAGTCCCCGCCGGTCCAGACGAGCTCCCCGGGCTCGAGGTCCGTCTGCTGGGCCACCATGACGGTGAGCAGGGCGTAGGAGGCGATGTTGAACGGCACCCCCAGGAACATGTCCGCGGAACGCTGGTAGAGCTGGCAGGACAGCCGGCCCGGCCCGTCCTCCCGCGGTTCCACGTAGAACTGGAACAGTGCGTGGCACGGCGGCAGCGCCATCTCGTCCACCTCGGCCGGGTTCCAGGCGGTCACCACGTGGCGGCGCGAGTCCGGGTCGGTGCGGATCTGCTCCACGACCTTGGCGATCTGGTCGACCGAGCCTCCGCCGGGAGCGGGCCAGGACCGCCACTGCACGCCGTAGACCGGCCCCAGCTCCCCGTTCTCGTCCGCCCACTCGTCCCAGATGGACACGCCGCGCTCCTGCAGCCACCGCACGTTCGAGTCCCCGCGCAGGAACCACAGCAGCTCGAGGGCCAGGGACCGGAAGTGCACGCGCTTGGTGGTCAGCAGCGGGAAGGACTGCGCGAGGTCGAAGCGGATCTGGCGCCCGAAGACGCTGCGGGTGCCCGTGCCCGTGCGGTCGGACTTGTGCACGCCCTGCTCGAGGACCTCGCGCAGCAGGTCCTCGTAGGGAGTCGGCACCGGGGCGGGCACGGGGGTGGGGGAGGTCATGCGGGTCTCCTCGGAGGAATTCGTGGCTGGGAGGGGCGGGGCGTCGCGGATGGGCTCAGTCGTCGAAGGGTTTCACGAGCTCCACGGAGACCACCTGCCGGCGGTGCCGCCGGGAGATCTGCAGCACGATCATCTCGCCCGGGGACAGGTACGGGTCCTTGGCCGGCAGCAGCGCCGCGAGTTCGGGGCTCGCGTTCCGGGCGATGACCTTGAGGATGGTGGGCAGCACCGGCCGGTGCGTGCACAGCGCCACGGGGGCGTCCTTGTCGAACATGGTCTGCGCCACGGCGGCCGCCTTCTTGGGGTGGCGCTTGTGCGAGGCCTCGGTGAGATGGGGCCGCTCCCGCACGGGGACCCCGGCCTTCCGGGCGTACGGGACCACGGTGGACAGGCAGCGCAGCCAGGGGGAGGTGACGACCCGCTCCGGGGACCACGCCCGGAGCAGGCGGGTCACGGCGAGCGCCTGGCGCTTGCCGGTCGCGGCCAGCGGCCGGTCGCCCTCGGCCCGGGACCAGGCCGAGCGCGGTTTCGCCTTGGCGTGGCGCACGACGATCGCAGGGCGCGTCGCGAGGTCCTCCCGCTCGTGCAGGGCCACGAGCGCAGCCAGCGGCTCGCGGTCGGAGGGGTTGGTCAGCATCCGGTGCGCCTCGTCGGGGCCGACCCAGCGGACCTCGTCGACCTCGCGCCCGTCCGGCTCGGGCCGTGCGCCCGGACCGAACTCCGCGGCCCAGTAGTGCACGTCCTTGGTGCCGTCCTTGACCTCGTAGCGGATGGTGGGCAACGGCACCCCCAGCCGCGGCAGCAGGCCGATCTCCTCGCTCACCTCGCGGTGCGCGGTCTCCGGCAGCGTCTCGCCCTCGTCCTGCTTGCCCTTGGGGAAGGACCAGTCGTCGTAGCGGGGCCGGTGGATGAGCAGGACCTCGAGACCGCTCCCGGCCCGGCGCCAGCACAGGCACCCGGCGGCGAGCACGTCGGCGGGCCGCGTGCTCCGGCCGGCGCTCGCCGTGCCCGGTCTGCCCGCGGTCCGCGCTGCGGTCCTGTCCGTGCTCCTGTCCGTGCTCGTCTCCGTGATCTTCTCGGTCGTCCTGTCGGCGGTCCTGGGCATGGCCCCTCTTTCGTCCCCTGTCCGTGCTGCACGGGCGTGCCGGGACCTGCGGTCCGGGCCGCCGGGTGGCACGTCCACGATGGTACCGGTGGTCAGATCGTGGGCCGGCCGAGGGCCCTGCTGCGCAGCAGGTGCTCCTGGATGTCCACGAGCGGGCGCCCCGCCGCGTCCCGGTGGTGGCGGGTCCACACGCCCTCGGCGTCCAGGTGCCAGCCGGCCGTGGTGTCCGAGACGTAGCGGGCCAGCAGCCGCACGAGGGCCTCCGCCTGCTGCGGGTCCGTGATCCGCACCAGGGTCTCCACCCGGCGGTCGAGGTTGCGGTGCATCATGTCCGCCGAGCCGATGTAGACCAGCGGCTCACCGGCGTTGCCGAACGCGAACACACGGGAGTGCTCGAGGAAGCGGCCCAGCACCGACCGGACCCGGATGTTCTCGCTCAGTCCCGGCACCCCGGGGCGGAGGGCGCAGATCCCGCGGACCACCACGTCGACGGGCACCCCGGCCTGCGAGGCCCGGTAGAGGGCGTCGATCACGGCCTCGTCCACGATCGAGTTGCACTTGACGTGGATCCGGGCCGGGCGGCCCGCGCGGTGGTGGCGGATCTCGGCCTCGACCAGGTCGACGAGCCCGGAGCGCACGGACCGGGGCGCCACGAGCAGGCGCTGGAAGGTGGTCTTGGGCGCGTAGCCGGAGAGCTGGTTGAACAGCCGCGAGACGTCCTCCCCGACCTCCGGGGCGCACGTGAGCAGGCCCAGGTCCTCATAGAAGCGGGCCGTGGACGGGTGGTAGTTGCCGGTGCCGATGTGCACGTAGCGGCGCAGCCCGTGCTCCTCCTGGCGGACCACGAGGGAGAGCTTGCAGTGGGTCTTCAGCCCCACGATGCCGTAGACCACGTGCACCCCGGCCTGCTCCAGCTTGCGGGCCCAGGAGATGTTGGCCTGCTCGTCGAAGCGCGCCTTGATCTCCACCAGCGCCAGCACCTGCTTGCCGGACTCCGCGGCGTCGATGAGCGCGTCCACGATGGGGGAGTCGCCGGAGGTCCGGTACAGGGTCTGCTTGATGGCCTGGACCTTCGGGTCCGCGGCGGCCTGCTCCAGGAACGCCTGGACGCTGGTGGCGAAGGAGTCGTACGGGTGGTGCAGCAGCACGTCCCGGGCCCGGGTCGCGGCGAAGACGTCGGCGGCCTTGGCGGTCTCCGCGGCGTTGAGGTAGCGGGAGGTGTGGGCCACGTGCCGGGCGTAGTGCAGCTCCGGGCGGTCGATGCCGGCGATCACGCCCAGCCCGCGCAGGTCCAGGGGAGCGGGCAGCCGGTAGATCTCCGACTCGTCGATGCCCAGCTCGGAGACGAGCAGCTCGAGCACCTCCGTGCTGATGCTGTCCGTGACCTCGAGGCGGACCGCGGGACCGAACCGGCGGCGCAGCAGCTCCTTCTCCAGGGCCTGCAGGAGGTTCTCGGCGTCGTCCTCCTCGACCTCCAGGTCCTCGTTGCGGGTCACGCGGAACACCTGGTGCTCCTCGACCTCCATCCCGGGGAACAGGTCGTCCAGGTGCTGGGCGATGACGTCCTCGAGGGGGATGAACCGGGCCTCCTGCCCCGGCAGGTGGCGCGTGCGCGGACCGTCCACCGGCAGCAGCCGGGGCAGCTGGTCCGGGACCTTCACGCGGGCGAACAGCCGCTTGCCGGACTGCGGGTTGCGGACCATCACGGCCAGGTTGAGGCTCAGCCCGGAGATGTACGGGAACGGGTGGGCAGGGTCCACGGCCAGGGGCGTGAGGATCGGGAACACCTGCCGGTGGAAGTCCTCGGTGAGCCGCTCCCGGATGGGCCCGTCGAGGTCCTCCCAGCCGACCAGGTGGATGTTCTCGCGGCTCAGCTCGGGCCGCACCAGCTCGTGGAAGACCCGCGCGTGGCGCTCCTGGAGCTCGTGGGCGCGCACGGCGATGGTCGCCATCTGCTCCGCGGGGGAGTCGCCGGAGGCCGCCGGCCGGGCGATGCCCGTGGCGATGCGCCGCTTGAGACCGGCCACCCGCACCATGAAGAACTCGTCGAGGTTCGAGGCCACGATGGACAGGAAGTGCACGCGCTCCAGCAGGAAGAGGTCCGGGTCCTCGGCGAGCTCCAGGACCCGGGAGTTGAAGGCGATCCAGCTGGCCTCCCGGTCCAGGAAGCGCTCGGGCCCGTGCCGGCCCTCCAGCACCTGCCGGGCCGCGGGCACGGGGTCGTCGATCCGGTCCCGGTCGCCGTGGCCCCGGGCGGCGTCGCCGGCGACGGCGAGCTCGTCGGGGACGGGGAGCTCGGCGCGGACGGGCAGCTGCTCGTCGACGGTGGTGCCCCCGGGACCGGCGGCGGAGGCGGTGTCCGGGCCGGGGCCGGGGTCCCCGGGCGTGCCGGGGGCGGACGGGGGCGTGTCCTGGTGGTGCGCGGTCATCACGGTCCTGTCTCGTCGGGTCCGACCCGGTGCGGTCGGGGACGCGGGGGAAGAGCGGGGAAGATCGGGAGCGGAGCGGGGGAGGAGGCGCGGGCGGATCAGGCGGGGACGGTCCCGGCGTACATCACGTCGAGGTGCCAGGGCCGGAAGCCGAGGGTCTCGTAGAGCCGCAGGGCGGCGGCGTTGTCCCCGTCCACGTAGAGCATGACCTCGGCGAGGCCCTGCCGTGCCAGGTGGTTGACGCCGGCGGCCGTCAGGGCCCGCCCGAGGCCCGTGCCCTGGTGCCCCGGTGCGATGCCCACGGCGTACACCTCGCCGAGCGGGTCCCGCCCGTCCCCGCCGGGGTGGACCTTGGTCCAGTGGAAGCCGGCCACGGTCCCCGGGTCGTCCTCGCGGACCGCGAGCAGGAAGCCGGCGGGGTCGAACCACGGCTCGGCCTCCCGCTGCCGGAAATCCTCGAGGGTCATCCGGCCCTGCTCGGGGTGCTGGGCGAACGCGGCCGCGTTGACCCGCAGCCACTCCTGCTCGTCGCGACCGGGCTCGAACGCCCGGAGCCGGAACCCGGCGGGCATCGTCTCCGGCAGGGGGAGGTCCGCGGCGCCCTGCAGGGGGCGCAGCAGGCGGTGCAGCTCCCGGACGGGCTCCAGACCGTGCCGTGCGGCCAGTGCGGCGGCGGCGGGGTGGCCGCCGTGCGCCCAGGCGCGGAGCGTCGTTCCGGGGACTCCGCCGGCCAGGGCCGCGGCCAGCGCCGTGCCGATCCCGCCGCGGCGGTGGCCGGGGTCGACCACGAGCTCCAGCAGGTGGGCGCCGTCGGGCTCGGGCACGTTCACGGCCGCGCCCAGGAGCTCTCCGCCGGGCGAGCGTGCGAGGACGGTGCGGACCCGCCCGTCCGGCGCGGAGCGCAGGTCCACCAGGGTCTGGTCGGAGAACGGCGGGTCGCCGTCCGCGGCGGCGGCGCGGGAGGCGAGCGCCGCGATCTCCTCGGCCGGAGGGACGTCCGGGCGGTCGAGGTCGTAGGGCACGGACTGGGACATCGGGACCTCCTGCGGGACGGGGCGGGCGGGCCGGGGTCAGCTCTCCCGGGCCCGTGTGGTGGCGAAGCTGTAGCCCACGTTACGCACCGTGGTGATCAGGTGCTCGTGGTCGGCGCCCAGCTTGGCGCGCAGCCGCCGCACGTGGACGTCCACGGTGCGGGTGCCGCCGTAGTAGTCGTAGCCCCAGACCTCGCTCAGCAGCTGGGCGCGGGTGAAGACCCTCCCCGAGTGCTGGGCCAGGAACTTCAGGAGCTCGAACTCCTTGTAGGTCAGGTTCAGCGGCTGGCCGTTGACGTGCGCGGAGTAGGCGGCGTCGTCGATGACCACGGACCCCGCACGGATCCGGGTGTCGTCCTCCGGGACCTCGCTCGTGCGGGAGGAGGCCAGGCGCAGCCGGGCCTCGACCTCCGCGGGTCCCGCGGTGTCGAGCAGGACGTCGTCGACCATCCAGTTCGCGGCCACCGCCGCCATCCCGCCCTCGGTGAGGACCATCAGCAGCGGTGCGGCCAGCCCCTTGGCCGTGAGCAGCTGGGCGAGGTTGCGCGCCGTGATCAGATCGGTGCGCCCGTCGAGCAGGACGACGTCCGGACTCCGCCCGTCGAGGCTGCCGGACACGGTCCGGGTGGGGGCGACCGACACCTTGTGGTTGAGCAGGTCGAGAGCCGGCAGCACCGATGCCGAGGGTCCGTCCGCGTCGGTCAGCATCAGGATCTGGAACACTCGTGCTTCTCCACTCTGGCGTACGGACTGAGCTGTCAGTATAGGTCCGGGTCGGCGCCCGCCCGTGCGACCACCGGCGGGCCGGGAGCGTCCCCCGCCCGCCCCCGGCCCGCGCCCCGGGGAGAGCCGCTATCGTTGCTCGTGTCCGCCCGGGCGCCCGTCCCGGCCCCCGGTCCCCAGGCCCGATCCCCGACAGTCCAGGAAGCCGAGCGCCATGAGATACGCCATGATCGCCGTGTGCAGCGTGGTCGGCCTCCTGGCGGCCCTGGGGTCGGTCGCGGTCGCCGGACCCGCACCGCTGCTCCTGGCGCTGGGGATGTCCGTGGTCATCGGCTTCGGCTGGCCCGCGGCCACCGGCATCGAGGCGCGCCACCGGCACAACGTGATCATGAGCGCGGCCGGTGTCGTCGCGGCCCTGCTCGTCCAGTTCATGCCCGGGCAGCAGCTCGTGTGGCTGCCCGCCGTCGTCGGGGTGGCCCTGATGACGGTGTTCGCCGCGGAGCTGGTGCGCGGCGAGGGCGCCGAGCACCGGCTCGAGTCCGCCGTCGCCTCCACGGCCGGCGTCCTCGCCGCGGTCAGCTCCTCCGGCTGGATCGCCCTGGCGGGCGACTACCGTGCCGCCGGCCCGGACCCCGCGCTGCTCGTGGTGGTCGGAGCGGTCCTGGCCGCGCTGGTGGCCCTCGTGGGGGGACGCGTCATCGCCGCGGCCCCGAGGCGCTCGCCCAAGCGGGGCGTCGTGGCCCTCGGCGTCACGCCCGTGGCGTTCCTCGGGGTGGGGGCCGTGTTCACGGCCAGGCTCGTGAGCACCGTGGTAGTTTAGGCACCATGCTTGCACTCGAGATCTTCTACCTCGCCCTGCTGGGCATCTCCGGTCTGTTCATCGCAGGGATCTCCCTCAAGGTGGTCCTCGGTCTGTTCAAGGGCCAGAACTAGCCCCGTGCCCATCGAGATCCCCTCGGATCTGACGCCCGAGCTCGTCCCCTTCGCCTGGTTGCTGGGCACCTGGGAGGGCGACGGCTTCATGGGCTACGGCGAGGTCGAACAGCGTCCCTTCCGCCAGCGCGTGACCTTCGAGCAGAACGGCCTGCCGTTCCTCGAGTACCGGGCGCAGACCACGCTCCTCGACGACGAGGGGCAGCCGATGCGCCCGGCCACCGTGGAGCAGGGCTTCTGGCAGCTCGACCGCACCCTCGAGGACGGCGACGTGGGCCCCGGAATGCTGCCGCCCGACCTCGTGCCCGTGCTCAAGGGCGCCGAGGACGTGGAACAGCTGCGCAACACGGACGGCGGCTTCGACGTCCTCGTCACGCTCACCCACCCCGGCGGCGTCGCCGAGCTGTACGCCGGCCGGATCAAGGGCCCCCGGATCGACCTCGCCACCGACGCCGTGGTCCGGGCCCGCGGGGCGAAGCAGTACAGCTCCTCGACCCGCATGTACGGCCTCGTCCACGGCGACCTGTTCTGGGCCTGGGACATGGCCGCCTTCGGCGAGCCCCTGGCCACGCACGCCTCCGCGCAGCTCCGAAAGATCGGCTGAACCACCGTGACCCATCACCGTTCCCCCCTGCTCGGCCGGCCGGGTGCCGTCGAGGCCGAGCACCTGGACCGCGGTGTGGCCGCCCACTACGGCGACCCGCTCCGCGAGCAGCGCTCGCTCGAACGGACCCCCGGGACCGTGGTGGACCTCTCCCACAAGGGCGTCGTCACCGTCACGGGGCCCGACCGGCTCAGCTGGCTGACCACGCTCTCCTCGCAGGTGCTCACCGGGCTCGAGCCCGGCCGCGGCACCGAGACCCTCTTCCTGTCCGTGCAGGGGCGGATCGAGACCGCTCCCCACGTGGTGGACGACGGCAGCACCACCTGGCTGATCGTCGAGGCCGACGAGGCCGCACCGCTGGTGGCGTGGCTGGAGGCCATGCGCTTCGCGCTGCGCGTCGAGGTCGAGGACCGGACCGGGCAGTGGGCCGTGCTCGGCGCCGCAGGTCCCGTGCCCGGCCTGCCCGCCGCGGTCGGGTGGCGGGACCCCTGGCCCGAGGTCGCCCCGGGCGGATGGAGCTACGCCGATCTCGACGGTCCCCACCCGGGCGAGGAGCGGACCTGGTGGGAGCTCCTGGTGCCGCGCGACGAACTGGACGCGCTGACCCGCGACCTCCCGCTCGCCGGCGCGTGGGCGGCCGAGGCGCTGCGGATCGCGGCGTGGCGCCCGCGCTGGGGGGCCGAGACGGACGAGCGGACCATTCCGCACGAGCTCGACCTCCTGCGCACCGCGGTGCACCTTGCCAAGGGCTGCTACAAGGGCCAGGAGACCGTCGCGCGCGTGCACAACCTCGGGCACCCGCCCCGCCGGCTCGTGCTGCTGGACCTCGACGGCTCCGAGCACACCCTGCCCGCCGCAGGAGCGGACGTGGTCGCGGGGGAGCGGCCGGTCGGACGCGTGACGTCCGTGCAGCTGCACCACGAGCAGGGTCCCATCGCGCTGGCCGTGCTCAAGCGCACCGTGGACCCCGCCGCCCGGCTCGTCGTCACGGACGGCGAGGAGCGGTGGGCCGCGGCGCAGCAGGTGGTCGTCCCGCCGGACGCCGGCCAGGTGGTCGGCCGGCAGACCGGCTTCCTGCGCGGTCCCCGCGACGCGCGCCCCTAGCACGCCCCTCGGGCGGCCGCCCGCCACCGCGGCCGGCCGGGGCGCTGCGCGGCCCGCCGCGGTGCCGGGAGCCGGTTCAGCGGCCGAAGAGGACGCGGGCCTCGTCCCAGCGGTCCTGGGGAACGGTCTTGAGGCCCTCGAGAGCCTCGGCGAAGTCGACGCGGACCATGTCCGTGCCGCGCAGGGCGACCATCCGTCCCCACTGCTTCTCGTGCACGAGGTCGACCACGGCCATTCCGAAGCGGGTGGCCAGCACCCGGTCGAACCCCGTGGGGGCACCGCCGCGCTGGATGTGCCCGAGCGTGGTGTTGCGGGCCTCGATGCCGGTGCGGCGCTCGATCTCCTGCGTGACGAACTCCCCGATCCCGCCCAGCCGGGGCCGGCCGTCGGCCTCGGTGCCCTTGCCGGCCAGCACGTCCTCCCGGTTCTCGGGGATGAAGCCTTCTGCCACGACCACGAGCGGGGACCGCCCCCGGTCGTGGACCTCCTGCACCCACGCGCAGACCTGGTCCATGGAGACCTGCTGCTCCGGGATCAGCACCGCGTGGGCCCCGGCGGACATCCCGGAGTGCAGCGCGATCCACCCCACGTGGCGGCCCATGACCTCGGCGACCATGCACCGGTGGTGGGACTCCCCGGTGGTGCGCAGCCGGTCCATGGCGTCGGTGGCGATGGACACGGCGGTGTCGAAGCCGAAGGTGTAGTCGGTGGCCTGCAGATCGTTGTCGATGGTCTTGGGGACGCCGACCACGGGCAGCCCGGCGTCGGCCAGGCGCTTGGCCCCGGCCAGGGTGCCCTCCCCGCCGATGGCCACGATCGCGTCGATGTGGTGCCTCTCCAGCATCACCCCGATCTTCTCCGGCCCGCCGCCGGGTCCGTCGAACGGGTTCGTGCGGGAGGTGCCCAGGATGGTCCCCCCCTCCCGGGCCAGGCCCCGCACCCGGGTGCGGGGCAGGTCGATGACGTCGCCCTCCACGACTCCCCGCCAGCCGTCGCGGAAGCCCACGAACTCGTGGCCGTAGGTCTTGATCCCGTGCAGCACGGCGCCGCGGATCACCGCGTTGAGTCCGGGGCAGTCCCCGCCGCTGGTCAGCAGTCCGATCTTCATCCGTACAGTCTCCTCCGAGTGGGCGGGCGTGCGTTCGAGGCGGCCGGACGTGCACCGGCACGCCCAGTCTAGTGAGTCCGGCCTCCTCCGGCAGGGCCGGTCCGGCCCGGCCGGACGGGGGCACCGGCCTCCGCCGTCCCGGCCTAGACTGCCCGAGAGGGCCCCGCCGGGCCCGGAAGGAGGGGTGGCGTTGAACAGGGACACGGAGATGGACCCGGCGCGGGAGAACCTGCGGGAGTTCATCGACAAGCTGGTCGACCAGGGCTACACGGTGCGCGACGGGCAGTCGCCGGACCCGGACCTCATCGATCCCGGGGGATCGGCGGTGGAGACGTGGCGCGAGGACTATCCCTACGACGAGCGTCTCTCCCGCGAGGAGTACGAGCTGGAGAAGTACCGGCTGCAGATCGAGCTGCTGAAGTTCCAGTACTGGGGGCAGGACCACGAGCTCCAGCACGTGATCGTGTTCGAGGGCCGGGACGCCGCGGGCAAGGGCGGGACGATCAAGCGCTTCACCGAGCACCTGAACCCGCGGGCCGCCCGGGTCGTGGCGCTGACCAAGCCCTCGGACCGGGAGCGCGGCCAGTGGTACTTCCAGCGCTACATCCAGCACCTCCCCACCGCCGGGGAGATCGTGATGTTCGACCGCTCCTGGTACAACCGCGCCAACGTCGAGCGCGTCATGGGGTTCTGCACGGACGAGATGTACGAGCAGTTCATGGCCCAGGCACCCGTCTTCGAGAAGATGCTCGTGGACTCGGGCATCCACCTCACCAAGTTCTGGTTCTCCGTCACCCAGCACGAGCAGCGCACCCGCTTCGCGATCCGGCAGATCGACCCGGTGCGCCGCTGGAAGCTCTCGCCCATGGACCTCGCCTCCCTGGACCGCTGGGAGGACTACACGGACGCCAAGGAGGAGATGTTCCTGCGCACGGACACCGACCACGCCCCGTGGATCACGATCAGGTCCAACGACAAGAAGCGGGCGCGGCTCAACGCCATGCGGTTCTTCCTGAACCAGTTCGACTACGAGGACAAGGACCCGGACGTGGTCTATCCTCCCGACCCGCTGATCGTGCGCCGCGGCCAGGAGGCCGTCGGCGACTGACGCGCGGCCCGGGCGCACGGACGACGACGCCGCCCGCTCCCTCCCGGGAGCGGGCGGCGTGCTCGTCGCCGAGGGCGGACCCGGGTCAGCGGCCGGTGCGGTCCACGAGGGCGGCGTTGGCGGCGGCGTTGACGGCGGTCACCGCGAGCACCGAGGGCCAGGCCCCCATCCGCCTGGCAAGGGGGTGGGAGAGCCCGAAGCCCAGGACGTAGAGCCCGCCGAGCGCCGCGGTGGCCGCGGGCCCGCGGCGGTGCCACCAGGTGTGGGCGGCCGTGGCGCCGGCGGCGGCCAGCACCGCGCCGCCCAGGGGTCGGTTGCCGGTCGCCCGGGCGGTCGCGTACCCGCCGACCAGCCCGGCGGTCACGAGGACCGAGGCCGGGACCGACTCCGCCGTGGACACGGCACCGCCGAGGGCGCTCACGAGGCGCCGCCCAGGTACTCCTGGAGCCGGCGCAGGCCCTCGGCGAGGTCGTCGTCGCCGAGGGCGTAGGACAGGCGCAGGAATCCGGACGGGCCGAACGCCTCACCGGGCACCACGGCCACCTCGGCCTGCTCCAGGACCAGCTCGGCGAGCTCTGCGGAGGTCCGCGGCGTCGCGTCCCCGAACCGCCGGCCCAGCAGGCCGCGCACGTCCGCGTAGGCGTAGAACGCGCCGGTCGGGGTGGGGCACTCCACGCCGTCGATGGCGTTGAGGGCCTCCACCATGGTCCGGCGGCGGCGGTCGAAGGCCTCCCGCATCCGGTGGGCCTCGTCGAGGGGGCCGGACACGGCCGCGAGCGCCGCGCGCTGGGCGATGTTGTTGACGTTGGAACTGAGGTGGGACTGCAGGTTCGTGGCGGCCTTGACGACGTCCGGGGCCCCGATCATCCAGCCCACCCGCCAACCGGTCATCGCGTAGGTCTTGGCCACGCCGTTGAGGAGGACCACGTTCTCGCCCAGCTCCGGCGCCGCGGCCGCGATCGACGTGAAGGGCACGTCGTCGTAGGTGAGGTGCTGGTAGATCTCGTCGGTCAGCACGAAGATCCCCTTCTCGGCCGCCCAGCGGCCGACGGCCGCGGTCTCCTCGGGGGAGTACACGGCGCCGGTGGGGTTGGACGGGGAGCAGAACAGCAGGGCCTTGGTGCGCTCGGTGCACGCGGCCTCGAGCAGGTCGGGGGTGACCTTGTAGCCGAGCTCGGGACCCGCGAAGACCTCGACCGGGTTGCCGCCGGCGAGCTTGATCGCCTCGGGGTAGGTGGTCCAGTACGGGGCCGGCAGCAGCACGTCGTCGCCCTCGTCCACGACGGTCGCGAAGGCCTGGAACACCGCCTGCTTGCCGCCGTTGGTGATGAGCACCTGGGAGGGCTCCACCGTGTACCCGCTGTCCCGTGCGGTCTGCTCGGCGACCGCCTTCCGCAGCTCCGGCAGGCCGGCGGCCGGTGTGTACCGGAAGTTCGCGGGGTCCTGCAGGGCGGCGGCGGCGGCGTCCACGATGTACTGCGGGGTGGGGAAGTCGGGCTCGCCGGCGCCGAAACCGATCACGGGGCGGCCGGCGGCCTTGAGGGCCTTCGCCTTGGCGTCCACGGCGAGCGTCGCGGACTCTGCGATGGCGCCGACGCGCCGGGAGATGCGGGGTGCGGTCATGACCGGGTGCCTCCTGGTGGGGAACGGGCGGATTCCGTCGGGTGCGGCGACGGCGGTGCGGACGTCCCCATGCTACTCGGGGGTCCGCCGGCCGGGTCCGGCGTCCCCGCGGTCCCGGCCCGGCCGGATTGCACGCCGCCGCCCGGGTCGCCTAGGATGGTCGACTGGTGTCGTCGACGCCTGCCCGGTCACGCCGTCCCGGCGGTGCCGGGTGATAGAGTCGGTGACCGGGTCCGAGCGACCGAGGCCGGCGCCCCCAGCGCCGGACGAGTTCGCACGGCACGTAGGGCAGTGGCGCAATTGGTAGCGCAGCGGTCTCCAAAACCGCAGGTTGCAGGTTCGAGTCCTGTCTGCCCTGCTCCATTCCGTGGTGGTCCCCGGCTCCCCGTGCAGGGGAGCCGGGAGCCGCCGCGGCGACGGCGGGCCGGCAGCACCGCACGGCACGCACGAGTCCACACAGGGAGAGCCGATGTCGCAGACCACCGCCGGCAGGGCGTCGGGCCAGCCCCCGGAGCAGGACGCCGAGAGCCCGCGCAACGTCTTCGGGCGGCTGTTCCTGTTCCTGCGCCAGGTCGTCGGGGAGCTCCGGAAGGTCGTCACCCCGACCCGGCACGAACTGGTCAACTACGTGCTGGTCGTCCTCGTGTTCGTCGCGTTCATGATGGTGCTCATCTCGGTCCTGGACCTCGCGTTCGGGCAGGCCGCACTGTGGATCTTCGGGCAGGGCGACGCCGCCGGGTGACCCGGGCGGCGCACGGACCGGCGCGGCCGGCCACCGTGACCCAGCAGAGCACGACATCCACGAAAGAACTTGAGGGAGATCCAGTGACCGAGCACGAGCTCGAAAACGGCACCGAGGCACCGGCCGAGGTCGACCAGCAGGCTCCGGAGCTGCCGGAGGCCGAGACCTCCGTGCAGGACGACGACTTCGCGGCCGCCCACGAGCCGGACGAGGCCCCCGCGGCGCCGGTCGACGCGGAGGCTCCCGCGGCGGAGGACGAGGCCCCCGCCGGTACGGTCGACGCGGAGGCTCCCGCGGCGGAGACCGAGGCCCCCGCGGTCGAGGACGAGGCACCCGCGGTGGACCCCGTCGAGGAGTTCAAGTCGAAGCTGCGGCGGCAGGAGGGCGACTGGTTCGTCATCCACACCTACGCGGGCTACGAGAACCGCGTGAAGACCAACCTCGAGACCCGCATCCAGTCCCTCAACATGGAGGACGACATCTTCCAGATCGAGGTGCCGATGGAGGAGGTCGTCGAGATCAAGAACGCCCAGCGCAAGATCGTGCGCCGGGTGCGGATCCCGGGCTACGTCCTGGTCCGGATGAACCTCACCGACGCCTCCTGGGGCGCGGTCCGCCACACCCCCGGCGTCACGGGCTTCGTGGGCCAGGACGCCTACAACCCCGTCCCGCTGCGGCTCGACGAGGTCTTCGAGATGCTGAACCCGGTCTTCGAGGCGCCGCAGGGCGCGGGCGCCGAGTCCTCCGCCCAGCTCACCGCGCAGCCGCAGATCGACGTCGACTTCGAGGTCGGCGAGTCGGTCATCGTCAAGGAGGGCCCGTTCGAGACCCTCCCGGCCACGATCTCCGAGATCAAGGTGGAGTCCCAGCAGCTGGTCGTCCTCGTGTCGATCTTCGAGCGCGAGACCCCCGTCACCCTCGGCTTCAACCAGGTCTCCAAGATCTGAGCCCTGCGGGCCGCTCCGGCCCGCCCCAGTTCCCGGCTCCCGCGGTGCATGCTTCGCCGCCGGGGCCGCCCGGCCGCCGCGCCACGGCGGCCACCCGCCGCCGTACGCTCCTGTGCGCCGGTACGTCCAGCAGAAGAAGGACCAGCACATGGCTCCCAAGAAGAAGAAGGTCTCCGGCCTGATCAAGCTGCAGATCCAGGCAGGCGCCGCCAACCCGGCGCCCCCCGTGGGTCCGGCCCTCGGCCAGCACGGCGTCAACATCATGGAATTCTGCAAGGCCTACAACGCGGCCACGGAGTCCCAGCGCGGCAACATCGTCCCCGTGGAGATCACGGTGTACGAGGACCGCTCGTTCACCTTCATCACGAAGACCCCGCCCGCCGCGCAGCTGATCAAGAAGGCCGCCGGCGTCGCCAAGGGCTCGGGTGTCCCGCACACCCAGAAGGTCGGCAAGCTCAGCATGGACCAGGTCCGCGAGATCGCCGAGACCAAGAAGGAAGACCTCAACGCCAACGACATCGACGCCGCGGCGAAGATCATCGCCGGCACCGCCCGCTCGATGGGCATCGAGGTCGAGTGACCAGCCTCGGCTGATCACCACCCACCGTTATTCAAGTGGCAGGGCCGAGCGCGGTCCGCAGACCACAACTGCACAAGGAGAAGAAGCAGATGGCAAAGCGCAGCAAGGCATACCAGGCGGCCGCCGCCAAGATCGACGAGGGCACGCTGTACGCACCGGGCGAGGCCGTGGCCCTGGCCAAGGAGATCGACGCCGCGAAGACCGACTCGACCGTGGAGGTCGTCCTCCGTCTCGGTGTCGACCCCCGCAAGGCCGACCAGATGGTCCGCGGCACGGTCAACCTGCCGAACGGCACCGGCAAGACCGCCCGCGTCGTCGTCTTCGCGACCGGGGACAAGGCCGCCGCCGCGGAGGAGGCCGGGGCCGACCACGTCGGTTCCGACGACCTCATCGCCCGCATCCAGGGCGGCTGGACCGACTTCGACGCCGCCGTGGCGACCCCGGACATGATGGGCAAGGTCGGCCGGCTGGGCAAGATCCTCGGTCCCCGCAACCTGATGCCGAACCCCAAGACCGGCACCGTCACCATGGACGTGACCAAGGCCGTCAACGACATCAAGGGCGGCAAGATCGACTTCCGCGTCGACAAGCACTCCAACCTGCACTTCATCGTGGGCAAGACGTCCTTCGACGTGCAGAAGCTCGCGGAGAACTACGGCGCCGCCCTCGAGGAGATCCTGCGCCTGAAGCCCTCGGCGTCGAAGGGCCGCTACATCACGAAGGCGACCGTCTCGACCACGTTCGGCCCGGGCATCCCGGTCGACCCGAACGCCACCGAGGTCGTCATCGGCGCCTGACGCAGTGCACCGGAGCCCTCGGGGCGGCTCCGACGGGTGGGGGCCCGGCCGATGCGGCCGGGCCCCCTTCTCGTCCGACGGGACCAGCCCCCCACGACCCAGCACCCGACGAGCGTCCGCCGGCGCCCACGGAACGGAGACCCCCTCGTGACCGAGCACCCCCCGTTGCGCATCGAGCAGATGCGCATCCCCGACGAGTTCGACCACGCCGCCCGAGAGCTGCTGGGACGTGTCGCGGAGCTCGTGCGCCGGTCCCGGCAGCACGTGTGGGGCATCTCCGACCTCACCGGTGACGCGCCGGAGCTCTATCGCGACCTGTTCGACCCGTTCGAGCGGGTCACCGTCCTGCTCGCGTGGGCGGGAGGCCGGCTGGCCGGACGGGCCGAGGTCCGGCTGCCCCTGGTCACGCTCACCGACACCGCGCACATCACGGTCGACGTGGACCCGGACGTCACCGCACAGGGCACGGGCAGCGAGCTGCTGGCCGCCGCCGAGCAGCTGGCCGTCGGGGAGTCCCGCCGGCACCTGCGCATCCAGACCGAGCACCCCGGCCCGGAGGAGATCCAGGGCGACGGCAGCGTCACCGGCGTCTTCCCGGTGGTGACCCCCGGGATGGTCGAGTGGGTGGACGCCGCGGACGGCTCGGGCCGGCTGCCCGTGTCCAACAGGCAGACCCGGTTCGCCCTCAGCGCCGGCTACCGCCTCGAGTCCGTGAGCGACTTCGGCGTGCTCGGCGTCCCGCTGCCGCCCGCCCGCGTGGAGGCCCTGCTGCGGGAGGTCACCGCGTCGCCGGCGCCGGAGCCCTACCGGATCCACGTCTGGAGCGGTCCGGCCCCCGAGGACCGGCTCGACGAGCTCGCGGCCCTGCACGCCCGCATGGCGACGGACTCCTTCCTGGCGCCCGCCGGCGCCGAGCCCGAGCCGTGGGACGCCGAGCGCGTGCGGCGGACGGAGCAGCTGCGGGCCGAGGGCGGCAACGTGTCCCTGGTGGCGGTCGCCGAGCACGGTCCCACCGGCCGGCTCGTCGGGATGACCGAGATCGTCCTGGCTGGCGAGGAGCCGCCGATCGGGATGCAGGACGAGACCGTGGTCCTGCGCGAGCACCGCCGCCGGTGGCTCGCCACCCGCCTGAAGCTGGCCAACCTCGAGCAGCTCGGGCGGCTGGCCCCGAGCGTGCGCACGGTCTACTCGTGGAGCCACAGCGGCGACGACCGGATGAGCCGGGTCAACAGCAGGCTCGGGTTCCGCGTGGCCGGGCGCAGCGGCGTGTGGTCCCGCGAGATCCCGGCGGTCTGACCCGATTTGTCCGTGGCGGGGCCCTCGGGTAGCGTGGTCCGTACCAAAGACCGCCGGTCGTGGTTCCCCCTGCCTCGCGCACCCCGTTTCGGAGCGCGCGCCACGGGGGAGCAGCCTTAAGAGTTCCGCCAGGAACGGCCAGCGCAGGTGAACCAGCACAGCGAGTGCGCCCCGTTTCGGCGGAGCGTGCCGACGAGCCCCGGGCATCTGCGCGGGGCTTTTTCCGTGTGCGGACCCCTGCACGGCAGCGCCCGGCACGAAGACCGGAAGGAGTACCATGGCGAACCCGGAAAAGGCAGCCGCGGTCGCCGAGTTGAAGGAGTTCTTCTCCAACTCGGACGCTGCTGTCCTGACTGAGTACCGCGGTCTCACCGTGGCCCAGCTCAAGGAGCTGCGCCGCTCGCTCGGTGAGAACGCCGAATACGCCGTGGTGAAGAACACGCTGACCGCGATCGCGGCCAAGGAGCTGGGCATCGACGCGTTCGACGGCCAGCTCGCCGGCCCGAGCGCCATCGCCTTCATCTCGGGGGATCCCGTCGAGGCCGCCAAGAGCCTGCGTGACTTCGCCAAGACGAACCCGCAGCTGATCATCAAGGGCGGCTACCTCGAGGGCAAGGCCCTCAGCGACGCGGAGATCAAGCAGCTCGCGGACCTCGAGTCCCGCGAGGTGCTGCTGGCCAAGGTGGCCGGTGCCGCCCAGGCGTCCCTGTCCCAGGCCGCGGCACTGTTCCAGGCCCCGCTGTCGAAGACGGTCCGCACGGCCGAGGCGCTGCGCGCCAAGGTCGAGGAGCAGGGCGCCTGACCAGCATCCCCGCCGCGAGGCACATTCTCACCACGGAACCAGACCGTCCCGCGCCGACGAACCCGGCCGGGGCACACCATCGAAAAGGAGCCACAACCATGGCCAAGCTCACCACCCCCGAACTGATCGACGCGTTCAAGGAGCTCTCCCTGATCGAGCTCTCCGAGTTCGTCAAGGCCTTCGAGGAGACCTTCGACGTCACCGCCGCCGCCCCCGTGGCCGTCGCCGGTGCCGCCGCTCCGGCCGCCGCCGCCGAGGAGGCCGAGGAGCAGACCGAGTTCGACGTCGTCCTCGAGGCCGCCGGCGACAAGAAGATCCAGGTCATCAAGGAGGTCCGCTCGCTGACCTCCCTCGGCCTCAAGGAGGCCAAGGACCTCGTGGACTCCGCCCCCAAGGCCGTCCTCGAGGGCGCCACCAAGGAGGCCGCGGACAAGGCCAAGGAGGCCCTCGAGGGCGCCGGCGCCACCGTCACCCTCAAGTAGGACCCCGGACGCGTTCGTCGTCACGAACGCTCCTGCGAGGCCCCGGACGCACTGCGTCCGGGGCCTCGCGCCGTGCCGGGGCCGGGTGCGAGGACACCGTCCGCGCCGACGCCGTCGTGGCCGCCCGGACCCGTCCGTCCGAGGCCGCCGGGCACCGGGTCCGCCGGCGCGGCGGACGGGGCCCGCGGAGGCCTCCGAGGGTCAGGACGCGAAAATTTCTCATCCTACGGACGGCAGGCGCCCGCGTCCACCGTCCGTGTGGACAGTGCGGTCGTTCGGGCCTATGCTGGTTGTTTGCGTTGTCCCTCATTCTGCGTGCCTTCATATAGCGGTGGGCGCCCCCGGGCAGCGATCCAGCAGCTCCGCTCGCTGGCCCTCGCGCCCGTAGATCCGATCGGGAACTGCGCGATTCAACTGCAGGTCTGTGGAAGGAATCCATCTTGGTCGCCTCGAGCACCGATTCGAACGTAACCGCTAACCGACCGGCCGACGGGAACATCCCGCGCCGCATCTCCTTCGCCAAGATCCATGAACCGCTGGACGTGCCGAACCTGCTGGCCCTCCAGACGGACAGCTTCGACCGTCTCGTGGGCAACGAGCGGTGGCAGGCCCGCGTGCAGCAGGCCATCGAGACCGGGGAGCAGGGCATCGCCCGCACCTCCGGCCTCTCCGACATCTTCGAGGAGATCTCCCCGATCGAGGACTTCCAGGGCACCATGTCCCTGTCCTTCTCGGAGCCGGAGTTCTACGAGCCGAAGTACACCATGGACGAGTGCAAGGACCGGGACGCCACGTACTCGGCGCCCCTGTACGTCAAGGCCGAGTTCATGAACAACAACACGGGCGAGATCAAGCAGCAGACCGTGTTCATGGGCGACTTCCCCCTGATGACCGAGAAGGGGACGTTCGTCATCAACGGCACCGAGCGTGTCGTCGTCTCCCAGCTCGTGCGCTCCCCGGGCGCCTACTTCGAGCGCGGCCAGGACCGCACCTCGGACAAGGACATCTACTCCGCGAAGATCATCCCCTCCCGCGGCGCGTGGTTCGAGCTCGAGATCGACAAGCGCGACCAGGTGGGCGTGCGCCTGGACCGCAAGCGCAAGCAGTCCGTGACCGTGCTGCTCAAGGCCCTCGGCTGGAGCGAGTCCCGCATCCTCGAGGAGTTCGGCGAGTTCGACTCCGTCCGGGCGACCCTCGAGAAGGACACCGTCGAGTCGCGCGAGGACGCGCTGCTGGACATCTACCGCAAGCTGCGCCCGGGGGAGCCCCCCACGGTCGACGCCGCGCAGGCGCTGCTGGACAACATGTACTTCAACTCCAAGCGCTACGACCTCGCCAAGGTGGGCCGCTACAAGATCAACCGGAAGCTGGGCATCGACAAGGCGTTCGAGGACGAGGACGCCTCCGTGCTCTCGGTCGACGACATCGTGGCGATGATCCGCTACCTCGTGACCCTGCACGCCGGCGGCGGCACCATGAAGGGCGTGCGCGCCGGGGAGCCCCGCGAGGTCGTCGTGGACGTCGACGACATCGACCACTTCGGCAACCGCCGCATCCGCGCCGTGGGCGAGCTGATCGAGAACCAGATCCGCACCGGTCTGTCCCGCATGGAGCGTGTGGTCCGCGAGCGCATGACCACCCAGGACGTCGAGGCGATCACCCCGCAGACCCTGATCAACATCCGTCCCGTGGTGGCGGCGATCAAGGAGTTCTTCGGCACCTCGCAGCTGTCGCAGTTCATGGACCAGAACAACCCGCTCGCGGGCCTGACCCACAAGCGGCGCCTGTCCGCGCTCGGCCCGGGCGGTCTCTCCCGCGACCGCGCCGGCATGGAGGTCCGTGACGTCCACCCGTCGCACTACGGCCGCATGTGCCCGATCGAGACCCCCGAGGGCTCCAACATCGGTCTCATCGGCTCGCTGGCGACCTACGGGCGGATCAACCCGTTCGGGTTCATCGAGACCCCGTACCGCAAGGTCGTCGACGGCCTGGTCACCGACGACGTCGAGTACCTCACGGCCGACGACGAGCGCGGCGTCACGATCGCCCAGGCCAACGCGCCGCTGACCCTGGACAACCGGTTCGCCGAGGACGCCGTGCTCGCGCGTGCCGCCGACGGCTCGGGCGAGGCCGTGCTGGTCAGCCCGACCGCCGTGCAGTTCATGGACGTGTCCCCGCGGCAGATGGTGTCCGTGGCCACCGCGCTCATCCCGTACCTCGAGCACGACGACGCCAACCGCGCGCTCATGGGCGCCAACATGCAGCGCCAGGCCGTGCCGCTGCTCGAGTCCGAGGCCCCGCTGGTGGGCACCGGCATGGAGCGCTACGCGGCCCTCGACGCAGGGGACTCCGTGCTGGCGCGCAAGGCCGGCGTGGTCGAGGAGGTCTCCGCGAACCTCGTGCGCGTGCTCAACGACGACGGGACGACCACGGTCTACCCGATCAACAAGTTCACGCGCTCGAACCCGGGCAACACCTACAACCAGCGCGTCATCGTCTCCGACGGCGAGCGGGTCGAGGAGCGCTCGGTCATCGCCGACGGACCCTCCACGGACCAGGGCGAGCTGGCCCTGGGCAAGAACCTGCTGGTGGCCTACATGTCCTGGGAGGGCCTCAACTACGAGGACGCGATCATCCTCTCCCAGCGCATGGTCTCCGAGGACGTGCTCACCTCGATCCACATCGAGGAGCACGAGATCGACGCCCGCGACACCAAGCTGGGCGCCGAGGAGATCACCCGGGACATCCCCAACGTGTCCGAGGAGGTGCTGTCCGCCCTCGACGAGCGCGGCATCATCCACATCGGCGCCGAGGTCCAGGCCGGCGACATCCTCGTGGGCAAGGTCACGCCGAAGGGCGAGACCGAGCTGACCCCGGAGGAGCGCCTGCTGCGGGCGATCTTCGGCGAGAAGTCGCGCGAGGTGCGCGACACGTCCCTGAAGGTGCCCCACGGCGAGTCCGGCACCGTCATCGGCGTGCGCGTCTTCGACCGCGACGACGAGGACGACGACCTGCCCGCGGGCGTCAACCAGGTGGTCCGGGTGTACGTGGCGCAGAAGCGCAAGATCACGGACGGCGACAAGCTCGCCGGCCGGCACGGCAACAAGGGCGTCATCTCGAAGATCCTGCCGCTCGAGGACATGCCGTTCCTCGAGGACGGGACGCCCGTGGACATCATCCTCAACCCGCTGGGCGTGCCCGGCCGCATGAACCTCGGGCAGGTCCTCGAGGTGCACACCGGCTGGCTGGCGAAGCAGGGCTGGAACATCGAGGGCGACCCCGAGTGGCTCGACCGGCTGCCGAACTTCCCGAAGCAGTCGGGCCCCACGAACGTGGCCACCCCGGTGTTCGACGGCGCGCGCGAGGAGGAGATCTTCGACCTCCTCGACCACACCAACCCGACCCGCGACGGTCTGCGCCTCATCGACCGGTCCGGCAAGGCCCGGCTGTTCGACGGCCGCTCCGGCGACCCGTTCCCGGACCCGGTGTCGGTGGGCTACCAGTACATCCTGAAGCTGCACCACCTCGTGGACGACAAGATCCACGCCCGCTCGACCGGCCCGTACTCCATGATCACCCAGCAGCCGCTGGGCGGTAAGGCGCAGTTCGGCGGCCAGCGGTTCGGCGAGATGGAGGTCTGGGCGCTCGAGGCGTACGGCGCGGCCTACACGCTGCAGGAGCTGCTGACGGTCAAGTCCGACGACGTGCACGGGCGCGTGAAGGTCTACGAGGCCATCGTCAAGGGCGAGAACATCCCCGAGCCGGGGGTTCCCGAGTCCTTCAAGGTGCTCATCAAGGAGATGCAGTCGCTGTGCCTGAACGTCGAGGTGCTCTCGGCGGACGGCAACACCATCGAGATGCGCGATTCGGATGACGAGGTCTTCCGGGCGGCCGAGGAACTGGGCATCGATCTCTCGCACTCCGAGCCCAGCTCGGTCGAAGAGGTCTGAGTCCCTCTCGTTCCACCCGACGAGACGTCAACTTTTCCAGAGAAAGAGATAAAGGACCCTCATGTCCAATGAATCTTCACTAGGCCTCATGCGGATCGGTCTTGCGACCGCGGAGGACATCCGGACCTGGTCCTACGGCGAGGTCAAGAAGCCGGAGACCATCAACTACCGCACGCTCAAGCCCGAGAAGGACGGCCTGTTCTGCGAGAAGATCTTCGGCCCCACCCGGGACTGGGAGTGCTACTGCGGCAAGTACAAGCGCGTGCGCTACAAGGGCATCATCTGCGAGCGCTGCGGCGTGGAGGTCACCCGGGCCAAGGTGCGCCGTGAGCGCATGGGCCACATCGAGCTGGCCGCGCCCGTGACCCACATCTGGTACTTCAAGGGCGTGCCCTCGCGCCTGGGCTACCTGCTGGACCTCGCCCCGAAGGACCTGGAGAAGGTCATCTACTTCGCGGCGTACATGATCACGTCGGTGGACGAGGACGCCCGCCACGACGACCTGCCGAACCTGCAGGCCGCCGTGGACCGGGAGAAGGCGCAGATGGAGTCCACCCGCGACTCCGACATCGCCGCGATCGCCCGCGACCTCGAGACCGAGCTCGGCCGGGTCGAGGAGGAGGGCGGCAAGGCCGCGGAGAAGCGGAAGCTGCGCGACTCCGCCGACCGCCAGATGGCCAACGTGCGCAAGCGCGCGAACCTGGAGATCGACCGGCTCGAGCAGGTCTGGGACCGGTTCAAGAACCTCAAGGTCAACGACCTCGAGGGCGACGAGGCGCTCTACCGTGTCATGGTGGACCGCTACGGCATGTACTTCGAGGGGTCCATGGGGGCCGAGGCGATCAAGAAGCGCCTCGAGACCTTCGACCTGGAGGCGGAGGCCGAGTCCCTGCGCGAGACCATCGCCACCGGCAAGGGCCAGCGCAAGACGCGGGCCCTGAAGCGGCTCAAGGTCGTCAACGCGTTCCTGACCACGGACAACTCCCCGCTGGGCATGGTCCTGGACGCCGTCCCGGTGATCCCGCCGGAACTGCGCCCGATGGTCCAGCTCGACGGCGGCCGGTTCGCCACGTCGGACCTCAACGACCTCTACCGGCGCGTGATCAACCGCAACAACCGGCTCAAGCGCCTGCTCGACCTGGGCGCCCCGGAGATCATCGTCAACAACGAGAAGCGGATGCTGCAGGAGGCTGTGGACTCGCTGTTCGACAACGGCCGCCGCGGCCGCCCGGTCACCGGGCCGGGCAACCGCGCGCTGAAGTCGCTCTCGGACATGCTCAAGGGCAAGCAGGGACGGTTCCGGCAGAACCTGCTCGGCAAGCGCGTCGACTACTCCGGCCGCTCGGTCATCGTGGTCGGTCCCCAGCTGAAGCTGCACCAGTGCGGTCTGCCCAAGCAGATGGCGCTCGAGCTGTTCAAGCCGTTCGTGATGAAGCGGCTCGTGGACCTCAACCACGCGCAGAACATCAAGTCGGCGAAGCGCATGGTCGAGCGCTACCGGCCCCAGGTGTGGGACGTGCTCGAGGAGGTCATCACCGAGCACCCCGTGCTGCTCAACCGTGCCCCCACCCTGCACCGCCTGGGCATCCAGGCGTTCGAGCCGCAGCTCGTCGAGGGCAAGGCCATCCAGCTCCACCCGCTCGTGTGCGGCGCGTTCAACGCCGACTTCGACGGCGACCAGATGGCCGTGCACCTGCCCCTGTCCCCGGAGGCCCAGGCCGAGGCGCGCATCCTGATGCTGTCCTCGAACAACATCTTGAAGCCCTCGGACGGCAAGCCGATCGCCCTGCCCTCGCAGGACATGATCATCGGCCTCTACCACCTCACCACCGTCCGCGAGGGCGAGGAGGGGGAGGGCCGCGTGTTCTCCTCCGTGGCCGAGGCCATCATGGCCCACGACGCGGGCCGGCTGCACCTGAACGCCGTGTGCCGGATCGAGCTGCACGACTTCGTGCCGTTCGAGGGGTGGACCGCGCCCGAGGGCTGGGAGCCGGGCCGGCCGGTCGTGGTGGAGACCACCCTGGGCCGGGTGCTGTTCAACGACACCCTGCCCGAGGACTACCCCTGGGACGAGGCCGTCGCGGACAAGAAGCACCTGTCCGCACTGGTGAACGATCTCGCGGAGCGGTACCCGATGGTGACGGTCGCGCACACGCTGGACGAGCTCAAGGACGCCGGGTTCCACTGGGCGGCCCGCTCGGGCGTGACCGTGGCGATCTCCGACATCGCGACCCCGCCGGAGAAGCCCGCCATCATGGAGGGCTACGAGGCGCAGGCGGCGAAGATCCAGGGCCAGTACGACCGCGGTCTGATCGACGACGACGAGCGCCGCTCGGAGCTCATCGACATCTGGACCAAGGCCACGGACGAGGTCGCGCAGGCCATGCAGGCGAACCTCTCCCCGCTGAACACCATCAACCGCATGGTGTCCTCCGGCGCCCGAGGCAACTGGATGCAGGTCCGCCAGATCGCCGGCATCCGCGGGCTCGTGTCCAACCCCAAGGGCGAGATCATGCCCCGCCCGATCAAGTCCTCGTACCGCGAGGGCCTGTCGGTGCTGGAGTACTTCATCGCGACCCACGGCGCCCGCAAGGGCCTGGCCGACACCGCGCTGCGCACGGCGAACTCGGGCTACCTGACCCGTCGTCTCGTGGACGTCTCCCAGGACGTCATCGTGCGGGAGGCGGACTGCATGACCGAGCGCGGCCTGAACCTGCCGCTCGCGGACGTGCCGGAGACCGGTGCCCGGGTGCTGCACGAGGACATCGAGAACACCGTGCACGGCCGCGTGCTCGCGGTCGACGTGGTGGACGCGAACGGCGAGATCCTGGCCGAGGCCGGCACGGACCTCTCCGACGGGCTGATCAGCGCCCTGTTCGCCGGCGGGGCCGACACGGTGCGCGTGCGCTCCGTCCTGACCTGCGAGTCCGCGGTCGGCGTGTGCGCGGCGTGCTACGGCCGTTCGCTGGCGTCCAACCAGCTGGTGGACATCGGCGAGGCCGTGGGCATCATCGCCGCGCAGTCCATCGGCGAGCCGGGCACCCAGCTGACGATGCGCACGTTCCACACCGGTGGTGTGGCGTCCTCGGACGGTGACATCACCCAGGGTCTGCCCCGCATCCAGGAGCTCTTCGAGGCCCGGACGCCGAAGGGCGTCGCGCCGATCTCGGAGGTCGCCGGCCGCGTCAGCATCGAGGACACCGAGAAGGCCCTCAAGCTCGTCGTGACCCCGGACAACGGGGACGAGGCGATCGGCTACCCGGTGCTGCGCCGTGCGAAGCTGCTCGTCACCGAGGGCGATCACGTCGAGGTCGGTCAGCAGCTGGTCTCGGGCGCCGTCGACCCCAAGGAGGTGCTGCGCATCCGCGGTCCGCGGCAGGCGCAGAAGCACCTCGTGGACGAGGTGCAGCGCGTGTACCGCTCCCAGGGCGTGGGCATCCACGACAAGCACGTCGAGGTCATCGTGCGGCAGATGCTGCGCCGCGTGACGATCATCGAGTCCGGCGAGACGAACCTCCTGCCGGGCGAGCTCGTCGAGAACGTGCGCTTCCTGGAGGCCAACCGCCGGGCCGTGGCCGAGAGCAGCCGTCCTGCCGCCGGCCGTCCGGAGTTGATGGGCATCACGAAGGCCTCGCTGGCGACCGACTCGTGGCTGTCGGCCGCGTCCTTCCAGGAGACCACCCGCGTGCTCACGCAGGCGGCCATGGAGGGCAAGTCGGACCCGCTCGTGGGCCTGAAGGAGAACGTGATCATCGGCAAGCTGATCCCGGCCGGCACCGGGCTCGCGCGGTACAACAACATCGACGTGGAGCCGACGGACGAGGCGAAGGCCTCGCTCTTCACGGAGCCGGGCTCGTTCTCGGACTTCAGCTACGCGGAGGAGAACTCCTCGCCCGCCGAGTTCCAGGCGATCCCGCTGGAGGACTACGACTTCGGCTCCAACTGAGGTCGGCGTCCCCGCAGGACGTGATCACGACCGTGATCGCACCACGGCAGCCCCGTTCCGGAGAACCTCCGGGGCGGGGCTGCCGCCGTCCCACGGGCCTCCCGGAGCGGCCCCACGAGGAGAGAGCGGAGCAGGACCATGGCGAACTCACCCACCGGCGAGTCGGTGCTCGAACGGGCGGACCGGATCCTCGCGGCGTTCACGGCGGAGGACTCCCGGCTCACGGGGGGACAGATCGCCGCCCTCGCCGGCCTGCCCACGGCCACGGCGCACCGGCTCGCCCGGGACATGGCCCGCCAGGGCTGGCTCGACCGGGTCGAGGGCGGGTCCTACGTGGTCGGCACCCGCCTGTGGGAACTGGCCAACCGCTCCT
Organism: Kocuria kalidii; assembly: GCF_044462225.1. NCBI lineage: Bacteria > Bacillati > Actinomycetota > Actinomycetes > Micrococcales > Micrococcaceae > Kocuria > Kocuria kalidii. Next base: position 62,580 of record NZ_JBISWJ010000068.1, read on the forward strand.
CGCGCGAGCTCGGGCTGGCGCGCGCCGCCCGCCCGTTCATGGGGGACATCCACGCGGTGCTGCGCCAGCACGTGCAGCTCGGCATCGTGGAGGGACGTGAGGTGCTGCTCGTGGAACGGCTGTCCCACCCCAGAGCCGTGCCCGTCCGCTCGGAGGTCGCGGGCCGGCTTCCTCTGCACCTCTCCGCCACGGGGCTCGTCCTGCTGGCCCACGCGCCCCCGGACGTCCGGGAGGCGTACCTGCAGGGCCCCATCCCCGCGTACACCGAGTTCTCGCCCACGGATCCCGGGGCGCTGGCCGTGGAGCTCGAGCGGATCCGGTCCGCGGGCCACGCCCTGCAGACCGGCTACCTCGAGGCCGGGACGGCGGGCATCGCCGTCCCGGTGCGGGGGCGCGGCGAGCAGGTGGTGGCGGGCCTGGGCGTCATCACCCCCGCGGGTGATCCCGCCGCCCGGGCCGGGGCGATCGTCCAGGCCCTGCACACCGCCGCGCACGGCATCCGGCGGACCCTCCGGGACGCCGCGCGCTGAACCGGGCCGCAGCCTGCCGCCCGCCCCGGCATCCCGTTGATCGGGACGAGTGTGGTGCCGCCCACAGGGCGCTGGGAGACTGGACGCGATGTCCGTCCCACCTCCAGGAGCACCCATGAGCGCACAGCGCACCGTTCTCGCCACCCAGGTCGGCATCGTCGGCGGCGGCCCGGCCGGGCTGATGCTGGCCCACCTGCTCGGCCGCGCTGGCATCGGGACCGTCGTGCTGGAGGCGCGCGACAAGGACACCATCCACGCCACCCACCGGGCCGGCATCCTCGAGGCCGCCACGGTGGAGATGCTCGCCGGCTCCGGGGTCGACGGGCGGGTCCTCACCGAGGGCCACGAGCACCGGGGCACGGTGCTGCGCTTCGAGGGCGAGAGCCGCCGGATCGACTTCCAGGAACTCGTCGGGCACTCCGTCCGGCTGTACCCGCAGAACGAGGTCTTCTGGGACCTGGCGAACGCCCGGGAGCGCGACGGGGGCGACATCCGCTGGTCGGTGACCGACACCGAGGTGCTGGACCTGACCACCGACCGGCCGGCCGTCCGCTTCACCGACGCTGCGGGCGAGCGGTTCGAGCTGCGGTGCGAGATCCTCGTGGGGGCCGACGGCTCGCAGAGCATCTGCCGCCGGGCGATCCCGGACGAGGAGCGCACCGACAACTTCATCGAGTACCCGTTCGCGTGGTTCGGCATCCTCGCCGAGGCGCCGCCGAGCGCCCCCGAGCTCATCTACTCCAACTCCGAGCACGGGTTCGCCCTCGTCTCGTCGCGCAGCGAGACCGTCCAGCGCATGTACTTCCAGTGCGATCCGGACGAGGACGTCGACGACTGGGACGACGAGCGGATCTGGGCCGAGCTCCAGCGCCGGGTCCGGGGCCCCGACGGGCTCCGGCTCCAGGAGGGCCCCATCTTCGACAAGACGGTGCTGAAGTTCCGCTCCTACGTCTGCGAGCCCCTGCGCCACGGCAGCATGTTCCTCGTCGGGGACGCCGGGCACACCGTGCCGCCGACCGGCGCGAAGGGACTCAACCTCGCCTTCTGCGACGTCCGGGTGCTCGCCCCGGCGCTCGTGGAGTTCTTCCGCTCGGGGGACGACTCCGGGCTCGCGGGCTACTCCGCCCAGGCCCTCGAACGGGTGTGGAAGGCGCAGAACTTCTCCTACTGGGTCACCAACCTCATGCACACCCAGCCGGGGGAGAACCCCTTCAACCAGAAGCGGCGGCGCGGCGAGTTCCGGGCCGTCACCGCGTCGGAGCACGGCGCCGCCTACTTCGCCGAGTCCTACACCGGCTGGCCCGGTGACCGCTGACATCCGGTCCGTGCGAGGCCGGCGACGACGGTCCCACACACTGTGACCCCCCAAGAAGTTCGCACAACGAACATGTGTGCGAATGCTGCACCGATGCGCTAGCCTCGGAGAGTTCTCCGCCGGCTGCGCCGACCCCCGCGGTCGGCACGGCGCCCGGTGCGGCAGCCATCCCGCGACAGAGGAGTTGAACCATGACCGACCAGGACCAGGAGCCGGAGGAGGCCTTCGTGCACCTCACCCCGACGGGTCCCGACGACGCGGCGGACACGCAGGCCGATCTCGACCGCGAGATGGCGCAGATCAACGAGGACTACGCGGCCTCGGGCCGCACCGAGACCCAGCCGCGCCTGGACTACGCGCCCTACCGCAGCTCGATCCTGCGCCACCCCACCAAGGACCCGCACCACGCCGACCCGGAGACCATCGAGCTGCACGCCCCCGCCTTCGGCGAGCGGGACGTGCACCGGCTCGAGTCGGACCTGACCGTCCAGGCGCAGGGCGAGCCCATCGGCGAGCGGATCAAGATCCGCGGCCGTGTGCTCGACGGCGACGGCCGCCCCGTCCGCCGCCAGCTCGTGGAGATCTGGCAGGCCAACGCGGCCGGGCGCTACATCCACAAGCGGGACCAGCACCCCGCTCCGATCGACCCGAACTTCACGGGCGTGGGACGGTGCCTCACCGGTGACGACGGCTCCTACGAGTTCGTCACCGTCAAGCCGGGCCCGTACCCCTGGAAGAACCACCACAACGCGTGGCGGCCGGCGCACGTGCACTTCTCGCTGTTCGGCACGGACTTCACCCAGCGGATGATCACCCAGATGTACTTCCCGTCCGACCCCCTGTTCGCGCTGGACCCGATCTTCCGGTCCATCGTGGACCCGAAGGCCCGCGAACGGCTCGTCGCCGCGTACGACCACGAGGTGTCCGAGCACGAGTGGCTGCTCGGCTACCGGTGGGACATCGTGCTCAGCGGCTCGAACCGCACCTGGACGGAAGGGGACTCCAATGTCTGAGACCACCGCGAACACCGCGAACACCGGGCTCGTCGCGACGCCGGGCCAGACCATCGGGCCGTTCTTCGGCTACGCCCTCCCCTACGAGAAGGGCGAGCTGCTCGTGCCGCTCGGGCACCCGGAGGCGGTGCGCCTGCACGGCGTCGTCACCGACGGCCACGGCGACCGCGTGCCGGACGCGATGCTCGAGATCTGGCAGGCCGACGGGAACGGTGACGTCCCCACGGCGACCGGCTCGCTCGTGCGCGACGGCTACACCTTCACGGGCTTCGGCCGTGCGTCCGTCGACAACGAGGGCCACTACACCTTCACGACCGTCGACCCGGGCCCGACCGAGCCCGGCAGGGCGCCGTTCATCGCCCTGACGGTCTTCGCCCGGGGCGTGACCAACCGCCTGTTCACCCGCGTCTACCTCCCGGAGGACACCGAGGCCCTGGCGGACGACCCGCTGCTGCGCTCCCTGCCCGAGGACCGGCGCCGCACGCTGATCGCCGAGCGCGAGGCCGACGGCTCCCTCCGCTTCGACCTCCGGCTCCAGGGCGAGGACGAGACCGTCTTCCTGACGTACCCGAACCTCGAGCGGTGACCCGCCGGCGCAGGGCTCCCGGCAGGGGTCCCTGCGCC